>JAJYLK010000094.1 GCA_021787775.1 Actinomycetes bacterium
AGGAGAAAGGAACCAAGGAAGAACTTGCGAAAGGACCCGTGTCAGGAAGCTGGCCCCGCGGGACAAGAAGGGCCAAATTGCAGCCGGTCGCTGCCGCCATATTGGTCGCGCTACAACGGCCGCAGACCGCGCCCAAGAGGTTGAAGAAGGCCGTCTGCCGCTTTACATTCGATAGTTAATTTGCTGGCATCTGTTCTGGTATACCGCTGGATAGGTGGCGCCAATGTGCACGACAGCCAGACTGCTTGAGCTACTCTCCACTCTACTTGATCTCATCCGGATGCGCGTTGGCGATCTGGTCGGCTTGGCTCTCGGCCTGCTGCACCTTCGCGTTCAGGTCATTCTCCGTCTTCTGCAGGTCGGCGAACTTCCTGGCGGTGTCCGGCTGGTCGAAGCCGGGGTCCGCCATCATCAGCACGACTTTCTGCTGCTGCGTCTGCCTCAGGCTCCTGGCGGCATCGAGCGCCTGGCTCTTGGCCTGAAGATACTTGCGGAAGTCGCTACTGATGTTGAGCCTGGCGGCCTGGTCGACCTTCGCCTTGGCGTCCTCGATCTGGGGGATCGCCTGGTTCAGCAGGTCATTGGCCTGGCTGAGCGTCTGTTTTTCCGTGTCCAGCTGCCGCAGGTTGGACTGCTGCGAGGCCTGGTCCAGAAGCGTGTCCACCTGCTGCACCTTGTTCTGGACGGAGTTGATCAGGTCGCCGGACTGATGTACCAGGTCATTGGCGTCGCCGGTCTGCGAACCGCAGCCGGCCAGCAGCGCCAGCACCATTGCCGCGGCAGCAGCCAGCGCCATTGCCATGATTGTTGTTTTTTTGTTAATCAAGGAGTTGCGGCCTGGAGGTTCCGGATTATTGTGGGTATGCTTTTTTTATCGCGGATACGGGTATGCGTTCATGTCGCGGGTATATTAATCAACTTTACATTTTTTCGCCAATCCCGCGGGTTTTTGCGGAAAGGGGCAGTGCTTTTCAGTTGGAGGAATCGCACTGCCCGGACAGAAGAGGTACTGATGTCCAGTCTCGAGCAGCCAACCACGCGGATCCCTGCCGGCGGCGGCGATGGCGGTGGAACGGTCATCCTCGACCGCTATGAGCTGACCGGGCAAATCGGCCGCGGCGGCTTCTCCACCGTTTACCGTGCCTGGGACCGCAAGATGCAGCGCCAGGTCGCGGTCAAGGCGGTCCGGCGCACCGAAGAGCTCACCGGGCGCGCCGCGCATGAAGCGAAGGCCGCGGCCAAGCTGAGCCATCCCCACATAGTCACCGTCTTCGAGCTGGCGGAAGACACTGACGGAGCGAATCGCTTCGGCTTCGCTGACCGACCGCGAGGCGGTCGATGTGGCCCGCCAGGTGCTGGAGGCTTTGGAGCACGCCCACGAGCGCGGCGTCATCCACCGTGACATCAAGCCCGACAACATCATGCTGGCGGAAGGAAGGGGGCCGCTGGCAAAGGTGATGGATTTCGGCATCGCCCAGCTGGAGAACACGCAGCGGCTGACGCGGCAGGGGGATGTCATCGGCACGCTGGCCTACATGTCACCCGAACAGGCCGACGGCCGGGCACTGGACGGCGCCACCGACGTCTACTCCACCGCTCTGACCCTTTATGAATGCCTGGCCGGCGAGAACCCGTTCCGCGCCTCCGGCGCCGCGGAAACAGTCGCCCGCATCAACGCCGGCGCGGAGCCGCTGTCGCGGATACGCCCGGACCTGCCCCGCGAGCTGTCGCGGCTGGTGGAGCAGGCCATGGACCCCGACCCGCTTCAGCGCCTGGGCCTGCGCAGTTTTGCCGCCGGCCTGGCGGAGCTGGCGCCCGAGCTGGGCACTGCCGAGCATGCGACCACAGTGCTTCGGCGGGCCGATCGCCCGCGGCCGGCTGTCTATGATGATGTGGCCCGGCGCTACGGTCATATCGCCGCGCGCGCCGCCAACGCCGGTCTGGCGCTGATGGTGGCCTGGGTGGCGGTTTACGGTTCCTCCTATTATCCTTCGCCCTGGCGGCTGCCGCTGGTGCTGGGCGCCGCCGCGGCGGTGGCGCTGCTGCCGCGCCTGGGCATGGCGGCGCTGGCAGTGTTGGCGCTGCTGCCGGTGATTTCCTACTCGGTGGCGCTGGGCGCCATCCTGGCCGCCGTAGTGGGGGCGTATTACCTGATGTTCGGCCTGCTGTGGCCGCGAGTGGCGCTGCTGCCGGCGCTGGCGGTGGCGCTGGGCGTGATCGGCGCCGCGCTGGCCTTCCCGGCGATCGCCGGCTCGGTGGGCAGGCTCCGGCGGGGACCGGTCCTGGCGCTGCTGGGAGGCATCGCTTTTGTCGCCGTGCAGCTGGCGCTCTCCCGAGGGGCCGATTTTCTGGGCCTGGCAGGTGGTTTCGATCTCAGGGCGCTGTCCGGTAGCTACAATCCGGTGCAGGTGCTGCGCGCCCTGGCGGAGCCTGTGCGCCAGCAGCCGGTGATCATGGCTCAGCCCGGCATCTGGCTGGCGGCGGCGCTGCCGGCGGCGCTGCTGGTGCGACGGCGCAGCCTGCCGCTCGATTTCGCCGGCCTGTTTTTGTCCGACGCGGTGCTGATCGGCGGTTATCTGGCGCTGCCATCGGTGTTTGCCGGTTTCCGCCTCCCGGCGGCCGCCTTTATGAAAACGCTGGTCTTATGCGTTATAATCCAGGTCGTGTTGCTTCTGCTGTCTCCGAGAATCAGTCTGCCAGTTCCCTCCCCCCATGAGCGTACTTAAGAAACTTGAGGAAAAGATTCAGGGCCTGTTTGAAGGAGGCTTCGGCCGTGCCTTCAAATCGCCCGTGCAACCGGTGGAGCTGGCGCGCAAGCTGATCAAGGAGATGGACGTGCACAAGGTCATCAGCGTCTCGCGGGTGTACGCGCCCAATGAATACACGCTGTTTCTCTCCCCCGGGGATGAGGAGCAGTTCCAGGCATATGAGGATCAGCTAAAGAGCGACCTGGCGGACTATCTGACCGAGCACGCCCGGCGGGAGAACTATGACCTGCTGACGCGTCCGATCATCGTCGTCGAGACCGACGAAGACCTGCAGGTGGGCGAGTTCGGCATCGCCACCCGGATGGTCTCGGGTCCGGAGCCGCCGGCGCCGGAAGCGCCCGCCACCGAGCCGGAGATCGGGCAGACGGTGATCTACCGGCCTTCCCAGATCGACGGCACCATGGCGGTCAGTGCCGATGAGGCCCGGGCGCTGGGCCTGGACCGCGAGTGCGTCACCCTGACCGCCGACGGCCAGACCTACGAGGTCAACAAGCGTGTGGTGCTCATCGGCCGCAGCAGCCAGGCCGACATGCCACTGGCGGACGCCAACATCTCGCGGCGCCACGCCGAGCTGCGGCAGCAGGGCAACGATTACGTGATCGTCGATCTTGATAGCACGAACGGCGTAGAGGTCAACGGCCGCCGGGTCAAGACCAAAACACTCGCCAGCGGCGATGTGATCATCCTGGGAACGACGAGAGTGAGGTTCGAGAGGAAGCTATGCTAGAGCCGGTTCTGCTAGGGTTCAAGGTCCTGTTCCTCCTGCTTTTGTACCTGTTCATCTTCCGCGTCATCCGCAGCGCCGGCCGCGACCTGAAGGCGGGCGCCGAACCGGCGGCGATGCCGGCGGCGCCGGTTGTGGGAGCGATGCGGGCGCCGGTCGTGGCGCCGGTCGTGGCCCCGTCAGCGCCGGTCCGCGGTGAACGGCGGCCGATCCCTGCCGATTCGGCCGAAGCCGACGTCGGCAACACCAGCGAGTTCGATTACCTGAAGTCGAAGATCAAGCCGCGCCTGGTGGTGCAGCGCAGCAAGATCCTGCCCGACGGCAAGGTGTTCCGTTTGAAGGGCGGCGCCACCATTGGCCGCTCCCCCCGCAGCGACATCGTCCTCGAGGACGACTATGTTTCCTCTACGCATGTACGCGTGTTCGCCCGCCGTCAGTTCCTCTATCTGGAGGACCTGGGCAGCACGAACGGCACCTTTGTGGACGGGCGCCGTGTCGATGGCGAAGTCCAGATCAAACCGGGCCAGGAAATAGTCATCGGGGACACGATCTTCCGGTATGAAGAGTAGTGGCGCGCTACCGACAGTTCCGCCCGTGCGCCCTGACCGGCTGATGCCCTGACCCATGTCCGCCACTTTTGCCACAGCCACCGATACCGGCCGCGTCCGAGCCTCGAACGAGGACGCGCTGTTCGCCCGTCCCCCGGTGTTCATGGTGGCCGACGGCATGGGCGGTCCGCAGGGCGGGGAAATCGCCTCCGGAATCACCGCCAAAGCTTTCGAATGGTACATGCCCCAGGGGCTGGATGGCGAGCAGGAACTAACAAAACTTATCGAAAAGGTCAATGAGAATATCTTCCAGCTGGCGGTGGCTGAGAACCGCCTCGGCATGGGAACGACCGTGACCGCGGCGCTGCTGGCCGGCAAATCGGTGGTGCTGGCGCATGTCGGCGACAGCCGCGCCTACCTGTGGCGCGGCGGCGGGCTGCGGCAGCTGACGGCCGACCACTCGCTGGTCGCGGAGATGGTCCGCAGCGGCGAACTCAGTCCCGACGAGGCCAGCTCGCATCCGCAGCGCAGCATCATCACCCGCGCCCTGGGCGTGGACGAGACCGTCGAGGTGGATACCCAGCGGCTCGATTGGGAGCCGGGGGACGTGTTCGTGCTCTGCAGCGACGGTTTGTACTCGATGCTTGCGGACGCGGAGATCGCCAGCGTGCTGGAGCGCTGGGATGATTTGAACGGCATGGCGGCGGCGCTGGTCAACAAGGCCAATGAAAACGGAGGCCACGACAATATCTCGGTGGTGCTTTTCTGTCCCGACGGCTCGCTGCAGGGCGAGGCGGCGGGCGAGTCCGACACCGGGGTGCTGCGCCTGCCCGATCACGCCGACTTCGATTTTGAGCTGCCGCTCGAGAAACCGGGCGCAGCCGGCGCGGCGCCGCCGCGCGGGGTATTCGGGCGCATCAGGCACAACTGGTTGCTGAGGACGGCCTCTGGCCAGATCATCACTGGCGTCGTCATTGTGCTCATATTGCTGGCCGGGGGCTGGTTTGGCACCCGCCAGATATATTTCCTTGGAGTCGCCGACGGCCGCATTGTCATTTATCAGGGCGTTCCATACAGCATCGGGCCGCTGGATCTCTTTTCCGCCAGCTACAAGAGCCCGGTCCGCTATGATGACCTGGCCGCGTTCGAACAGGAGACCGTGGATCGCCAGGATCTGCATTCGCACAGCACGGCTCAGCAGATCCTCGACAATTATTCCGCTGAGATGCGCCAGCGAGAGCAGCAGCAACAGGCCGCCCAGGCGGCGGCCGCGGCAGCCGGAACCGACACCACCGCCGGTCCCGGGGGCTCGGGCGACACCGGCGGCGGAAGCATTCCGGGCGTTTCCTCAGCCAATCCGGCGGCACCCGCCGGCGGAGGGGTGGCGCCCTAGATGGAACGCCGGCGCGAGTTGATCAATTTCATTCCCGTGGTGCTGCTGACCGTCATCGGTTTCAGCAGCGTCTACGCCGCCCGCTCGGCGCAGATAAATTCGAGCTCCCTGACCTACGGGCTGCTGTTTATCGCTATCTTTCTGGCAGTCCACATCTTCCT
>JAJYLK010000095.1 GCA_021787775.1 Actinomycetes bacterium
TCGAGCACCGGCAGGTTGAAGCAGAGCGACTTGCCGCTGGCGCTGGCGGTGGTGACCGCCACATTCCTGCCGGCGGACGCGAGCTCGAACGCGCGTGCCTGGTGGCTGTAGAGCCGGCTGATGCCGGCCGACGCCAGCGCCTGCCTGACGCTGCCGGCCAGCGCCGCCGGCATCTCTGCAAACCGGCCTGGCCTGGCCGCCTGATGACTGATGGCTACGATCTGGAGGTATTTTTCCGAAGAGAGGCGAACCATGCCTAATCTTACCCCAGCCGGCGGCTGTAAGCGCCACACCGGCTTTCCGGGGCATGGAGCTGACAAGCCTCGCCGTGTTTCTTGCCCGGGTTCCTAGCGCAGCGGGAGGGAGTGCGCTCCCCAGTCACGCACGTGCGCAATCGCTTTCATCAGTTCCACCGACCACAATGACAGGCTGGCGACGGCGGTGGCCGCCAGCCACTGCCCGGCTGAGAGCGGTTCGGTGCCAAAAGCTTGCCGCATCGCCGGCACCTGCACGACGCAGACCATCATTGCCACCGATACCGCGATCGCTCCCAGGAGCCAGCGATTTTCCAGTAGGTGCGGCAGCGAGCTATGCCTCAGCCGGCGGCTGCCGAGTGCGTTGAACAGCTGGAAGAACGCCAGCGTCACGAAGGCGATGGTGCGTGCATGCGTGACGCTGGTGGAAGACAGGGTGACCAGTCCTCCCGGGAAATATGCGTCCAGGAGAAAAAGCGTACCCAGCGCCGAGACGGAACCGACTGTGGCGATGAGACGCCAGACCGCTACGTCGATGACCGGTTCGCGGCGCGGGCGGGGGGCCTTGATCATGATGGTCTGCGGATCGGCCGGATCCACACCCAGCGCCAGCGCTGGCAGGCCATCGGTCACCAGGTTGATCCACAGGATCTGGACCGCCAGCAGGGGCAGCAGCAGCCGCTGGCCGCCCGGACCGAGCATGCCGGCGAGGATGATCCCCAGGAAAAGCGTCAGCACCTCGCCGGCATTGGAGGACAGCAGGTAGGCGACGACTTTACGGATGTTGCTGAAGATCGCCCGGCCCTCCTCCACGGCGGCGACAATGGTGGCGAAGTTATCGTCGGCCAGCACCATGTCGGCGGCCTCGCGGGCGATGTCGGTGCCGCCGAGGCCCATGGCCACGCCGATGTCGGCGCGCCTGAGCGCCGGCGCGTCATTGACGCCGTCGCCGGTTACCGCCACCGTGTGTCCGCCGGCCTGCAGCGCTTCCACGATCCTGACCTTGTGCCCGGGGGAGATGCGAGCAAATATCCTCACTTTATCAACGATTCCCTCCAGCCCGGCGCTGCTGGCGCCGTCTATCTGGTCGCCGGTCATGGAGGCGCCCGGCAGGCCGAGCTCGGCGGCGACGGCACGGGCGGTTTCCAGATGGTCGCCGGTGATCATGTAAACGCGGATGCCGGCGCGCCGGCAGGCCTGCAGCGCGGCTGCAGCCTCGGGGCGGGGCGGGTCCTGGATGCCGGCGATGCCGAGGAACACCAGCTCGCGTCCGGCGCCGTCGATGCCGTCGAAGCCGTCACGGGGGACCGGCCGTGTGGCGACCGCCAGCGGCCGCATGCTCTTCGCCGCGAGGGCGGACGCTGCTTCCAGATAACGCGCGCATGCCGTCTCGTCCAGCGGCTCGATGCCGCCCGCGACTGCCGCCTGGGTGCACAGGGGCAGGATTGCCTCCGGCGCTCCCTTGGCATGCAGCATCACCAGGCCGCCGCCGGCGGTGGTGGCAACGGTCATCTTCTTCGTCTCCGATGAAAAAGGCTGCTCGGCGATGCGCCGGTTTTGTGCCACAAGCTGCCCGTGATCGATGCCGAGCTTCAAACCCATGATAAGCAGCGAAGCCTCGGTGGGGGAGCCGGTATGCTGCCAGCCGCCGTCCCTCTCCTCGATGGTTGCGTCTGTAGCGAGCACGGCGCTGACAGCGAGCCGGGCGGCTTCCTCGCGCGCCGCCTGCGGCCCCGAGACCTCGCCCTCCGGCCGGTAGCCGGCGCCGCTCAGCAGGACCTTGCCGGATGGCACCACGATCTCGCGTACAGTCATCTCCCCCACGGTGAGTGTGCCCGTCTTGTCGGAGCAGATCGCGGTAGTGGCCCCGAGTGTCTCGACCGCCGGCAGCCGCCGCACAAGGGCGTGCCGGTGCGCCATGCGCTGCGAACCGAGCGCCAGGGCGCCGGTAACCACCGCAGGCAGCCCTTCCGGGATGGCGGCAACCGCCAGCGCTACGCCGAACAGCATCATGTCCAGGATGCCACCCCAATCCCAGGCGCCGGATACCAGCAGCCCGGTCAGGGCCACCACGGCGGCGATCGCCAGGACCAGCAGAGCCAGCCTCCTTCCCAGCTGGTCCAGGCTTTGCTTCAGCGGCGTTTCGCGCCGGGGCGCCTGATTGATGAGCTTGGCGATCTGCCCCACCTGCGTTGCCGCGCCGGTAGCGATCACTAGCGCCCGGCCTCTCCCGGCGGTCACCGCGGTGCCCGCGAACAACATGCAGCTGCGGTCCGCGACCGGCGTAGCTTCAGCGACCGGGGAGACCGACTTGAGGACCGGAGTGCTCTCGCCAGTGAGGGAGCTCTCGTCGGTTTCCAGCGCGCTTGCCTTCAGCAGGCGCGCATCAGCGGCGACGCGGTCACCGGCGGCAAGCATCATCAGATCTCCCGGAACAAGCATCCCGGCCGGCAGCCGCCTGCTGGAGCCTTGCCTGACGATGGTGGCCTCGGGGCCGCTCAGTCGCTCCAGCCGGCTCAGGCTCATCTCCGCCCGGTACTCCTGGAAAAAACCGATGCCGGCATCGGCAAGCACGATCGCGGCGATGACCAGGGTGTCATAGGGGAGCGGCTCATCAGGCCGGAAAAGCCAGGCCGCCAGGGAAACCGCTGCGGCGGCCAGCAGCACGATTACCAGCAGGCTGCGGAACTGGCGCATGAAAAGGACGAGGCTGCTGTCCCGGCGGGCCTCGGGGATGCGATTGGGGCCAAAACTGGCGAGCCGTTCTGCCGCGCCGGCTTCAGTGAGACCGGCAACCGCATCGGAGCCGAGCAGGGATATTATCCGGGGGGAAGGAAGGCTGTGAGCGATGGCCGTGGATTCACTGAAGTCCATGACTTCAGTTATACCCCTGGCGGCGAGCTAGCTTGCGGCTTTCTTGCGGGGGTCGACTGTTTCCTTTGGTAGACCACCGTTCTCGTCTTTGGTCTCCTGGATCTCGTCGAGCCGGTCATTGAATGCGCCAGCGATGTGGCCGACCTGTTCGGAGATGAAGCGATGAATATCGATCGCGGTAGGCAAAGAAGAGATTTGCACCTCGATATCCTCCAGGATCGCCTGAAGCTGATTGCAGCATTCAGACAGACGATTGCCTCCCTCAAGCGACATGGGAGAGTCACAGTAAGGACAGTTGATTTTTTCCTCTCCGCGAAGCGCCCCTTCATCCACCCAAATGTAAGTGAAGCAATCCGGACAGGTTGCCCAGTAGATGACGGGACGCCGTCCCGCCTTTCGATCGGAATTCATTTTTTCCCCGCACCCCTGTGAAACGATAATGCCCAGTAAGTCTATCACCACGCGGACATGATTGGGAGAGGCGCTGCCGGAAACCGGCATGTGCAGGAAAAGCACCAGAAGTCTGAAAAATTTTTTTGGCGGGAAGGCGTAGGAATCGAACCTACCAACGACGGGGTTACCGCCGCCTACCGGTTTTGAAGACCGGGTGGGCCACCAGACCCGTGCCCTCCCGCGAACGGCATGCGCCAGCGTGATTCTAACCTAATCTTCGCCGCAGGACGAATCGGCCAAACCCTGAACGCGTTATTTTTCGTTGACAATAATATGTAATGTGTCAGAAAAGGGCTCCTGATCGTTACCTGATCAGCAGCTCAGGGGGGAACCAGGGGAAAAGCGGAACGGGACTTTTGGTCGCCGGCGATGAAATCCCTTTAATAATCATGTCGTATAAAACATAAGAATTACTTATGGATTAGGAGAAACTGAGAAGTTCTATCCGGCGCCAGCTTCCAGCGTCCCCGGCCGGCGCCTTTGGCCGGCGGCAAAAAACCTGACGGTGTCTGTCGCATTCCCTTACGCCGGAATGTAATCATTTGCTGCGTATGCAGGCTTTTATAGTAATGGATGCCGCCTGCCGCCACTGCTTGACTGGTTGATAAAAGGCACAATCCCAGTTTGAGCCGCGAGATCTCTGCCATCCCGACCGCGATACAATTCTAACCCGACGAGAACGGTTTTATTTGTGAAACTATTTACAACCAAATGCCCCGGGGGGTAAAATTAAACGCCATTTTTGATTACCCCCCCAGTCAAAATATAGAAAGGAATAACGGGTGAAGGTCATACAGCATGAAATACAGCGTGCGGTAAAACCCCCTCTTGGTTTCATCGTCCTTGGACTTGCTCTTGTTTTGCTGATCCTCTCTCACGGCAGCTCCGCTTCGGCTGCCACGACCATCGGTACTACGGGCGGCGGCTGTTCCACAATCGGCACGTGGAATCCGGTCACTTTGACCTGTACGCTGACTGGTGATGTTGTCATCGCCAGCGGCAACGGCATCAGCATCAACGGCGCGGGGATCACCCTCGATGGCGCCGGGCACACGATTACCGGCAGCATGGCTTACACCACCGGAATCGCCATCAGCTCTCCGAATGTCACGATAAAGAATCTGACTGTCAATAATTTTATGTACGGCGCTTATGTGATGGCTGCCAGCGGCGCCGTCATGACCGGCGACACATTCTCTGGAAACGGCTATGGGGTCTACCTTTCGGTGGCAAACAGCGCCCGGGTGTACAACAACAATTTTCTGGGCAACACCACGCAGATATATCAGTCCGGCGGCGCCGGCGATCTTTTCAGCCAGCCGGCTCCGGTGGGCGGTAACTTCTACAGCAATTACAACACCGCGGCGCAGGGATGCGTCGACGGCAACGGCGACGGCTATTGTGATGCCGCGTACAGCTTCACCGGCGGTTCGGATGCGCTGCCATGGACCACGCAGACCGGCTGGCAGGATACGACGCCGCCGGCGATCACCAGCGTTCTCCCTTCAGGCAACATCAACACCGGGTCGGCTACCATCAGCGTCAGTTATTCCGACGCGGGTTCGGGCGTGAACACATCCGCGGTCAGTGTCACACTTGACGGTTCGGCGCTCACCGGGTGCAGCATCACCACTGCCGGCGCCAGCTGCCCCGTCAGTGGACTCGCCCTGGGGGCGCACGCCATCGGCGGCTCGGTGGCCGACAAGAAGGGCAACACCAGCAGCATCAGCGGCAGTTTCAGTGTTGTAGACAATACGCCGCCGGCCATCACCAGCATCGCACCGGCGGGCGCGATCAAAACAACCTCACCGACCATCACCGCCAGCCTGGCGGACGACCTGACCGGAGTGAACACGGCGTCGGTTTCCGTTTCACTTGACGGCACTGCGGTGCCGGGTTGCGCCGTGACGGCGTCGAGCATCAGCTGCGGCATGAACGGCCTGGCAGCCGGAGCCCACAACGTCACGATCAGCGCCGCGGACGTTGCCGGCAACGCCGGCAGCGCTTCT
>JAJYLK010000096.1 GCA_021787775.1 Actinomycetes bacterium
CCTGCTTTTCAAATTCGAATACGGTGCGAGCCCGCGATACTTCTTTTAGCGGAATCGTCACCACGCGCCCCTCGTCCTCCAGAGTCAGCGACTGCCTGTCTGACGAGACTAAAAAACCGGTGAAGTTTCGCTGTCCTTGCACCGGGCTAAAAGTTCTTACAATAATCTTTTTTCCGGCGGCGGCCTGAAAATGCTCAGGTTTGCGCAGCCGTCTCTCCAAACCCGGCGATGAGACCTCGATTCTGTGATCTTCCAGGTAACGGCCGAGCAGGCCTGTTACCTGGACGCACAAATCATGATCGACGCCCTCCGGGTGGTCGATGAAAACCCTCAATATGCGGTTTCCACCAGCGCCCCCCACCTCGACATCCACAACACCGACCTCAGGCAGGTTCTCCGCCAGGATCTTCTCAACATCGGTGATTGTGCTTGTCTTATCCACTGCGTTGCAAATAAAAAGTGGGTTCTCAAACCCACTCCCGAAGTGTACCTCGCAGTTTAACGAGATTATATCACATGGCCAAAAAGAGCCGCAAGTAAAACCAGGGCTGCAATGGCATCCCCGGGCCCACAAAAATCCTATAATTTAGAGGACTTTTTTACAAGGGCCTGGGCCCCGTCCGCGCCGAACGGCAGTAACGCTGCTTATCGTTTACGCATGAACGCCCCATGGTAAACAATCGAATCGTGAGCAGCCCCAGGGCGAATCCGCCGATGTGGGCAAAATAGGCGACCCCGTCGCCAGCGGCGCCACTGATACCCAACGCTCCCGAGACTACCTGAAGCCCTATCCAGAATACAAGTACGGCCACGGCGGGCAGCTCCACGAACGTGATGAATATTCCCAGAAAGATCAGGGTCAACACCCGCGCCCGCGGGAACAGGAGCAGGTAAGCGCCGAGCACCCCGGCGATGGCGCCGCTGGCGCCCACGTTGGGGATGGACGACGAAGGCATGACAGCGATCTGGGCGGCGGTTGCCGCCAGCCCGCACAATAAATAAAAGGCGATAAACCGGGGCCGGCCCATGGAATCCTCCACGTTGTTTCCGAAGATCCAGAGGAAGAGCATGTTGCCTCCCACATGCAGCCAGCTGGCATGAACGAACATCGAGGTGAAAACTGTCAGCAGAATTGGCAGCCCTCCGCGCGGATAGAGCGTCACTCCATGCGTGATCTCATATGGCGTCATGCCGTATTGCGCCAAGAACCGGTCCATCATCGGACCGAGCGACTGCTCGTAAAGATATACCGCTACATTTGCGACGATCAGCATCACCGTGATAATCGGGAACCGGATCGTCGGAATGTTGTCTTTAAGCGGCAGCATTTGATATCGGTGATTATTTGCGGTTAGAAAAGACCGATGCTCTTCTCACACAGCAGGATATCAAATGCCGGTGCCTGTGGATATCAGGACCACGCCCGGCCAGAAGCCCGGCGAGGTCATGGCGTCAAACGCGTCACAGAAGGCCCGGCTGGCGGCTCCCCCGGCAACAGCTAGCCAGGCGGCTGCTCCGGGAACCAGACCTGTGAGCCGGAGCCGTCCTTGCAGCCGGCATAGAGGATGGTGCTGAACCGGATGACGCCGCTGGGAACCTGATAGTGCAACAGCAGTTCGGTGCTGCCGCCGGGCTCGATCGCCGGCATCGACAACGGCAGCGCATCCGTGACCGCGACTTGCGAAGGACTGCTGATCACCTTGTTCAGCGATACTTCCGTCGCTGCCCCGGCGCCCGGGTTCGCCACCATGTATCTCACACTCAGAGAGCCAGTCTCGAATTCAGCCAGGCTCCCCCAGTAAACATCTTCGATTGAAAGAGTCAGCTCAGGCGTGACTTCAGCGGTCTCGAGCCTGGCCGAATAGACATCCCAATCGCCACCGCGGTTGTCCTGCCAGACCACAGTATTGCCGCTCAACACGGGATTGATCTGATCGCCCGGCGCGGTGCAGACCGGCTGCTCGCTGCCGGTGGTCAGGTCCTTTACGTAGATGTTCCAGTCATCCACCCATTTGCCGGTTTCATCGAAATGCCCGGTGCGATTGTCCTGATAGGCGACCAGGTTGCCGCTCAGGGAGGGATTGATCTGATCGCCCTGTTCCTGCACCACGGGAACCCCGAAGGTCGCGGCATCGGCGCTATAGATATCCCACTGCTCCCCGGCTTCGTTGAGCTTTTGCTGATAAAGCACGCGGCCGCCGCTCAGGCTGGGATGCCGGCGAAGATACCTGCTGCCGCCTCCCGACGATGTGCCTCCGCCCGTCGCGGTCAGGTAGGCGCTGGCGCTGCTGGCCAGGTCGTATGATGTGATCAGGGGTTCGAAGTACTTCCCCGCATAGCCACGCTCCTTGACCCAGACCGCCTGGCCGCCGTCGATAACAGGGTCGAAGCGCATGTCGGGAAGGTCGTAGCTGTCGAGCATGCGGCTGCGCATGGCATCGAAGTCCAGCAACCTGATGGTGCTGCCGCTGTCGTGGATGAGCGCCTTGCTGCCAGAGAGCGACAGCGCCTCGGCCCGCGGCGCGGCGATGCACCGTTCGGACGCCCCATTGAGGTCGTGCAGGCAGGCCTGCCCGCCGGATGTCTGCCACGCCACTCTGCCGCCATCGATCGCCGGACCGGCCCACACGCTGGCCCCCGAAAGCAGCTCCTGGACTTCGCCGCTGCCCAGGTTTTTCGTGATCACGCTGTCGCCTGTGGCGTCCCGTTCCAGGAATACGACCTGATCGCCGTCCAGAGCGGGCAGCATCTGGTCGCCGGGACCCGCGGCGACAGGTGTCTCCGTGACCCGCCAGGGTAAAGTGGCATCAGCTCTGGATTCGCCTGGGAAAACCCAGCAAACCAGCGCCGTCACTATCAAAACACTAAACGTTAACTCAAGCTTTAGATTTATGCCCCGCGCGTATTTATCCCCTCGCGCGCTCCGTCCCCTTGGAAATGCCCCATCGCTTCCAAACAATAGCCCCCGCATCGCTCCTCGCTTTCCGCATCAACGCTCGCTTATCCACTCGAATTCACTCGAACCGGAATCTCCACAAGAATGCTTGCCGGCCAGACCAGGCGATCGATCCGGCGATATTCAGTTTATTTACCTTCTGTCGTTCACCTCCAGTTCATCTCTCCAGCGGCTTTGCCCCGATTGATCGGGACAAACCTATCAGCATGGGACGATCTTGCCATCTAACTTTGGTTGTATATTTGCTTCACGATAGACCCGCGTTTTA
The DNA here is from genome assembly GCA_021787775.1 of Actinomycetes bacterium. Next base: position 3,225 of record JAJYLK010000096.1, read on the forward strand.
TGCAATATCCGTGATTTTTCCGGGCCCAGGATCAGCCGCGGCCACCGAGGATGCGACCGCCAGCAGAAAAACTACCTTTCGAGGGCCGTCGCGATCTATAATTAGACAAAGCTACAGGGCATAAACCAACGGCGCGGCTGTTCGGCGCCAGGTCACGATCCGGAGTGACTTATGAGTGCGGGACAGAAAAACATCTTCGTTTCCCTGGTTTTCGTGCTGGCGCTGGTGCTGGCCGGCCTTCTGGCCATGGTCGCATTCGTCGGTACTGGCAACGGCCCGGGCTCGGAGCTGTCGGCCACCGCCGGCTCGAACTTCATCGGCACGCCCGGGACGCATTCAGCTCCCGCTCCCACTTCACCCGCAACTCCAGACTCCGGCCAGAACCAGCAGCCAGCTGCCGGGTCCGGTTCCCTGACCGCGCCGCTGCTGGCTGGCGGCGGCACCCTGGCCGCCTACTTCACCGTGGGCGGAAACACGACCGGACAATCCGGTGCGCCCGGTCAGGGACAAAATCCACCGGCGCCGCCGGCGACAACACCTCCTGGTGACGGACAGCCACCGCTGGGAGCCGGCGAGCAGACCTGGACTGACCGGCCGGACAACAGCATCCAGCAGGGCAGTGGCAACGGTCCCATTTCCGGCCGGGTAACCGATCCCTGGGGAAATGGCGCGCCCGGAGTCAGGATCTATGTAGACGAATACCGGCGGACCTGTGGCGAGAGCGGCTGTGTCGATGGGACCCCGGATGCCGTCACCGACGCCCGGGGGTACTATTCCGTCGCCTTCACCTCGGTCTGGGATGCCGGCAGCGAAAGCGAGATCCATGTCCCGCTCTCCGGCACGCACCTGCTTTTTTTCACGGGTAACGTCGACGGCTTCGCGGCCCGCAGCGAATGGTACAACGATGCCTCAAGCCAGAAAGATGCGTGGCCGGTGACCGCCGGCTCCAGCAGCGTCAACGCCGTGCTGGTGCCCTCGGGGTCGCTGGTGGGAACGGTGATCGGCAGCGTCGCCAGCGCTGACATCACCGTATTTCGCGCCGACCTCCCGCAAGCAATCGCCAGCAGCACCGAGTGCGGCACCGGCTGCCCCGGCGGCGGGCCGGCAACCTTCTCCTTCAATCTCGCTCCCGGTGATTACAAGCTGGTGGCGGTCCCCGGGCACAACCAGAATGGGCCGGACGACCTGCCGCGGCCGACCTGGTATGACCGGGAGGCCAGCTGGAGCGCGGCCAGGATAATCCACGTACCCGCGGCGGGAACGATCAGCGTCCAGCTGCGGCTGCTGCCCTCGCAGCCCCCGGAGGCCTCGAGCATCTTCGGCTCCCTCACGGTCGGCGACCTGCCGCCGGCGCCTGGCACCGTCATCTCGCTGGTGACCGCTGACGACCCGGACACCGTGCTGGCCAGCCAGACCACCTCAGCCAATGATTACTCCTTCGATTTCACCAACCTGCCTCTGCAGGGATACAAGCTGGAATGCACCCTGCCCGGCAACGGGCACACCCTGTGGTACTCCGCTACCGGCAGCGGGATTGCGGACACCGTCCATCCTGCCACAAGCGCGGTTGATTTCCGCGCGTATCCTGCCGGAGCCAGCGTCAGCGGACGGGTCCTCCGGCCCGACGGGACGGCTGTGCCCTGGGCGCATGTGACGGCCGAGCGATACCCCGGCGACACGTATCCTCCGAGCGCGAGCGCCTTTTCGCAAAAGGACGGGAAATATGCTTTCAGTGGTTATCAGTCGCTGGCGGCCGGCACCTACCAGCTCTGCGTGGAAGACAGCTCCGGTTCGCAGCCTCATCGGTATTGTTCAACGGAGATGGATCTGGACTGGTACGGTGTGCTCACCGGCATCGACATCGTTGTGCCGCAGGACTACGGCCTGCCGATCGAGCTCTCCGGCAGGGTAACCGAGACCGACGGCAGCCCCGCGGCTGGCGCGGCGGTGGTGTTGACGCCGCTGGACGGCGGGGCGACGCTGACCGTTTACGCCGGCAGCGATGGCAACTACCTGTTCGACGCCGCCAATGGTTTGACCGTCGGCATGTTCACGGTGTCGGCTTCTGACAGCGCC
>JAJYLK010000097.1 GCA_021787775.1 Actinomycetes bacterium
GTCGACTGAGTTGTCGACGACTTCGTAGACGAGATGGTGCAGGCCGCGCGAGCCGGTCGAGCCGATGTACATGCTCGGCCGTTTGCGAACGGCCTCCAGGCCTTCGAGAACGGTGATATCTTTGGCGTCGTAACTAGATTTTGGCAATAGTCTACTCTCTGTCAATCTTTGGCAAATCTCAAAAAATCAGGAGCGGGGCTGGCGCTCCGGAGGCAGTATGCGAGGTGGAAAACAGCGCTTTAGGCAGGGCCGTGCTCCATCAACCTCGACCTCCGGTTTTGGGAATGGCATCGGGGAAATTGCTATCTGCATTATATCATATCCCGGAAATCCATCCCAACCCGGCGAAGACAAAACTTTCCCGCTATTTGCGTGATTTCCTGCCGCCCTGGGCCTGATGGACGAACCGGATTTCCCGGATCGCCGCCGGCGGCCCAAGTGCGTTGAGGCGCGCCGTCAGGTCCGCGGCCGCCAGCCGCAACTCACACGCCCAGCCGCCGGAGTCGCAGCTGATGGTCGCGACGCCGTCGCGCAACGACTGGATGGCGGTGTGAGAGGCGATGTCCTCGCCCGCCGCCCGCTCCCAGAGCGTCTGCAGGCCCAGCCCGGGGCTGGTCTTCCACAGCCGCTTCCTTTCCTTCTCGATAATGGCTCCCAGCCGCCGGAACTCAGACACCGCTAGTCTCCCTGCCAGCCATGATGCCGCCGCGCCTCACTTCAAAGACCGCGGCCGCCACCAGCTCTTCCGCGGAAAAAAGGCCGCCGTCCGCGGCGGTGATTACCGTCTGGCCGCCGGCAAGGCTTTCCATGAGCAGCCTGCGCCGGTCCGGGTCCAGCTCGCTCATGACGTCATCCAGGAGCAGGACTGGCGGTGGTGATCCCTCAGCGCACGCCATGCCCCGGGCCGCAAGGAGCAGGGCCAGGACCGCGGCCCGCTGCTCACCCTGCGAACCGAACTGTCTGAGCGGCTCCCCGGCCCGCAGGAAACACACCTCGTCACGGTGAGTGCCCGTACCGGTAGCGGCGCTCTGCATGTCGTTCTCCCGGGTGTCTGCAAGCACCGTCAGCAGCTGGCCCTCCGCATCGGGCCTGCCGGCCAACCGGGTCAGCTGCGACTCGTATTCTATCGCAACCGCCGTCTCTTCACCGGTGATTCCCGACCAGGCCTCCTGGAAAAACGGCGCCAGCCGGCGGCAGTGTTCCCGCCGGGCAGCGTGGATTGCCAGCGCCATCGCCACCAGCTGCCTGTCCCAGGGCAGGATGTCCCCCGGGCTGACATAACCGGCGCGGGCGCGCTTCAGAAAGCTGTTGCGCTGGCTGAGCACCTTCTGATATTCAAGCGCCAGCCGGTGGTGGGCAGGCCGCAGGCGCGAGATCGATTCGTCCAGAAACCGTCTGCGGCTGGCGGGCGCACCTTTGATCAGCTGCAGGTCGTCGGGAGAAAAACAAAGTACCATCCCCGGATCGACCCAGCGCGGACCGCCACCGGCTTCGACGTTCACCGGACCGCCGGAGGCAAGACTGACTGCACGCATGTGTGTGAAGCCATCGCTTTCGTGCTCCGCCTCGAGCCGCAGAAAGGTCGCTCCCTGGCGGGTCATTTCCTGCTCGCGGCTGGTGCGGAAAGAGCGGCCGCAAAGGACATACTGCGCCGCCTCCAGAAGGTTGGTTTTGCCCGCGCCGTTGGGGCCGGTGATGATGTTGAGGCCGGCGGCGAGATTTACCTCGGCGGATTCGTAATTCCTGAAATTCCTGAGTTTTATCCTGCTAAGCCACACTGTTTCACTTTACCGGAAAAGAGGACCGCCGTCAGCCTCCCTCTTCAGATGCCTCTTCTGCCGGCGGCAGCGTCAGCTGGTCAGCCGCACCGGCATCACCAGGTAGAGGAAGTCGTCACCCGAGTTCTTGACCAGCCCCGGCCGCAGCGGACTGATGATTCGCAGCCGCACTTCATCCTCCTCCACACTTTCGATGCCCTCGCGGAGGAACTGCGGATTGAAGCCGATCTCGGTTTCCTCTCCCTGGAACGGCACCGCCAGACTTTCCTTGGCTTCACCCACCTGCGGCGTCTGGGCCGACACCGTCAGCTGGCCGTCGGCAAACCTCATCCGCAGCGGCGCATTTTTTTGTGCCATCAGACCGACGCGGCTGACGACATCCAGCAGTTCTTCCTTCTCGATGGCGATCTCGTACTTGAATTCATCCGGCAGCAGCTGCTGGTAGTTGGGGAACTGCCCCTCGATCAGCCGCGACGCCAGCAGTGTGCCACCGGCTGAAAAAAGAATCTGCCCGTCAGACAGGCCGACAACGATCTTTTCCACCCCGGCTACGCCCCCCAGCCGCGCCAGCTCCTCCATGGAAGCACGCGGCACTATCACCTCTTTCTTATCGGGCAGCGTACTTTTCACGCTGGTCTCGCGAACGCTCAGGCGGTAGCTGTCGGTAGCCACCATCTTGACGCTGTCCTTGCCGAATCGGATCAGGATCCCGGTCAGTACCGGCCGGGTTTCATCGCGTGAGGCGGCCCGGGCGACGGTATTGATCGTGGCGACTAACGGCGCCGCCGCCACTTCAAACACACCTTCGGACGGCATCTCGGAGAGGCGGGGGAAGTCAGCGGCCGGCAGGCAGTTGATCCTGAAGCTCGCCTGGCCCGACGTCACCTCAGCCACCTGCTCCTGTTCGTCGATGCTGACGCGCACGTCGCCCACCGGCAGGCTGCGCACGACATCTGTCAGCAGTCGCCCAGGCACGACGACGGCTCCTTCGCCGTCGACCGCCGCCGTGAGCGACAGCCGCAGTGACAGTTCCATGTCGGTGCTGGCCAGCTCCACGCTGTCCGGGCCTTTCAGAGATAGACGTATCCCCGAGAGCACCGGCATCGTACTCTTGGTAGCCACTGTTTTCAGCGCCGCCTGCAGTCTCTCGAGCAGAATATCTTTGGGACACGTCAGTTGCATGTTAGAGCCTCCCGGAAATGGTTTTTATTATCTTAGAATCCTTTAAAGAAAAAACAATCGTGTCAATATGTCTGTCAAAACTGGGGAATACCAGTAAAATGCCAGCAAACCAAATGAAAATCAGGTTCCGCCGCTGTGGAAATGTCTGCCGACAAATCCGGTAATGCCGGCGATAAAAAACAACCGCGCCACCATTCCGCCCGCAGCCTGTTCATTACTCGCACTTTGTCCACGGTCATTGCCATGTTTCCCACAGGGGTTATCAACTAGCGTGAATTCTTAAGTTTGGTAGTGAGCTGCTGTACTTTGGTGTAAACATCGCGCTCTTCCTTGATGAGCTTGCCGATTTTGTTGGTCGCGTAAATCACCGTTGAGTGATCGCGGCCGCCAAATTTACGGCCGATCTGCGGCAGCGACGCATCGGTCAGCTCCCGGCAAAGATACATCGCGATCTGCCGTGGATAGACGATCGACTGGCTGCGCTTGTCGCCCTTCAGGTCGCTCATCGAAAGGCCGAAGGCCCGGCAGACCTCGCCCTGGATCATGTCGATGGTGATGCGGGCCTCGATCGTGGCCGGCAGCAGGTTCTTCAGCGCCTCCCTGGCCAGATCATGTGTGATCGGGGAGCGGGTCAGCGAAGCCAGGGCCACCACCCGGATGAGCGCCCCCTCGAGCTCGCGGATGTTGGTAGGCACGCCGGCGGCGATGAAACCGAGCACGTCGTCTGCCTCGTTTTTCGGGATGATGATCCCGTCGGCGTTTACCCTTTTCCTGAGGATGGCAATACGCGTCTCGATGTCCGGCGGCTGGATGTCGGTGATCAGTCCCGATTCAAAACGGCTGCGCAGGCGCTCCGCCAGGGTGGCGATCTCCTTGGGAGGGCGGTCGCTGGTGATGCACACCTGTTTACTGGCTTCATACAGCGTGTTGAATGTATGGAAAAATTCCTCCTGGATGCCTTCCTTGTCCTCGAGGAACTGGACGTCGTCGATGAGCAGGATGTCATTATCGCGGTACTTGCGCTTGAAACCGTCGATTCGCTGCCGCTTATCCATCAATGAATTGATGAAATCGTTGGTGAAGTTCTCCACCGTCATGTATTTGACAGACATCTCAGGGTTGTTAGTGGCCACATAGTGCCCGATCGCCTGCAGCAGGTGCGTCTTGCCGAGGCCGACGCCACCATAGATGAAGAGCGGATTGTAGGCGTTGGCGGGCGCTTCGGCCACGGCCAGAGCCGCATTATGCGCGAAGCGGTTGCTGGAACCCATGACAAAGCTGTCGAAATTGTACTTGGGATTCAGCTCGCGCAGCACGGGCGGATCCGCCTGTGCTGCCGGCAGGGACACAGCCGCCGGGTCCGGAGCGCCACCGGCTGGAGCCGGTACAACAACGACACGGACAGGCACCTCCTCTCCCACCACCTCCTGCAGCGAATCCTCGATCAGAGGCATGAACCGGCTTTCGATCCGGCTCTTGGTGAAATCGTTCGGCACCGAGAGGAGAAAAGTGTTTTCTTCCATGCCCGCGGCGCAGGCCTTGTCGAACCAGATCTCATAAGTGGAAGTGCTTAGCGTTTCGCGGATGGTTTCCTTGGCTTGCCGCCAGATAGTCCTGGCTTGCTCTTCCATGGAAGGCTCCTGTTCATCGTGGCAGCCCCTGGCCTGCCAGGAAGCTGTTCTGGTTGCAAGAATCGCACCCGCGCAGCCATGGCAAGGTCAGAGCTAGAGCATAAAAAAATGCGGGAGACGTGTGCGGATTTTATAGTCGCAGGGGGGATAAATACAAGACGCAGGCAGAGAAGCGGGTGCAGTAGTTGTCCACAGGGGCTGTGGAAAAAAATCAGGCAGGGTGCCCGAAAAAAGCGGAATTACCGCAGGCCGCCACCACCGTGCTCCATACCTGGGAAGGCCCCGCAAAAGAAGGACATTCTCAGACTTTCCACAGGTGTTCAAAGCCTGTGGAAAGTCTGCCGGTATCAGCACCTGCTGGTATCCAAAACTGGCGACGCTTTTACGGGGGAAAAAGGATTTACGCGCCCGGGATAGAAGAAATACGCCAAATATGCCCCGGCGGGAAGGTGCCGGTGGCGGAAGTCGCCCATACACCCCGGATCCAGCGGAGATAAATTTGGCTACGGTTTTAGCTTTTGCCAACCAGAAGGGCGGGGTCGCCAAAACGACCTCGACCCTGAATACCGGCGTCGCCTTGCGGGAGCTGCGCCAGCGCGTTCTGGTCGTTGACATGGATCCCCAGGGCAACCTGTCGATGAGCCAGGGACTCGACCCCGACACGCTCACGCGCAGCATGTTCGATGTGCTGGTGCACCGCGACTCGA
>JAJYLK010000098.1 GCA_021787775.1 Actinomycetes bacterium
TTCGAGAGCCCGCTGCGGGTGGCACACATCGTCGCCGCGCGCTGCGCGCGGCTGGTGGCGCGCACGCTCATCCGCCGCCGGTTCATCCGCGCTAACCTGTCCGCACTGACGGCGTTTTCGCTGGCACTGCCACGGTTGTTGGGCGAACGGCGGCGGCTCAAGGCCCGCCGGACCGCTTCCGACCGGGCTGTCTTCGCGCTGGCCGCGGGCGAAGATGCCTTTTTCGACACCGTCGGCTACCGCCCGCACCGGCAGCTGGAATCGCTGGCGGCCACTTACCGCCGCCTGCTGGCGCAAACCGGCGACCCTGAGCATGGGAAAAAGCTGGCGGCGCTCTACCGGCTGCAGCAGCAGCCGGGCAAGGCTTCCGCCGGGGCGACCGAACGCCTTTTCGCCGGCCAGCCCGATTGCGTCAAAATGCTGCTGGCCGACTGTTGCCGGGAGGCGGCAGAATGAATAAAATAGTTTGTTGCGCTATTCCTGCTGCTTTCAGGTAAATCCGGGCCGTTCAAAGCCCGCTTCCAAAGGAACCGATGGATCATCAGGCAGATCATCCTGCGCATCAACCCCATCCGGAAGATTTCGCGGCCGCGACGACAGTGGATGTGGTGGTTCCCGTCTATGGGGGACCGGAAGAAACGCGCTGCTGCATCGAAAGCCTGCTGGCCTATCCCCAGGCGACGCCCTTTGAGATCATCGTCGTCAACGACGCCAGCCCCGATGCCGCGATCCGCGCTTTCCTGGCCGAGCTGAGCGGCGCCGGCCGGATAGTGCTGATTGAGAACGAGTTCAACGTCGGCTTCGTCGACAGCGCCAATCTGGGGCTGATGGCGCATCCGGACCGGGACGTCGTGCTGCTCAACAGCGACACCAGGGTGCACGGCGACTGGCTGGACCGCCTGCGCGCCTGCGCCCGCAGCCACGCCGACGTCGCCACGGTCACCCCCTTTTCCAATAACGCCACCCTGTGCAGCTATCCGCGCGTGTCGCGGGGCAACGCGCTGCCAGCCGGCGAAACCGCGGCGGAGCTCGACGATATCTTTCGCGAAGTCAACAGGGGCCGCAGCGCCGAGATCCCGACGGCGGTCGGTTTTTGCGTCTATTTCACCCGCCACGGCCTCGATGAGGTCGGCTTCCTCGACTCGCTCCACTACGGCCGCGGCTACTGTGAAGAGAACGATTTCAGCGCCCGCGCCCACGGCCTCGGTTTCCGCCATCTGCTCTGCGGCGATGTTTTCGTCTTCCACCAGGGCGGCGCATCTTTCGGCGCCGGCGCCGCCGCGCTCAGCGAGGCGGCGATGCTGACATTCAACCGCCTTCACCCCCATTACTGGCCGCTGGTGGCCAAACACCTGGAGCAGGACCCGCAGCGGGAGCTGCGCCGGCGTGTGGACATCGCCCGCCTGGCCAGCTCCGGCCGGCCGAAAATCCTCTTCATCGGTGACAGCAACCCCGGCGGCGCGCAGACGCGAATGCAGCGGCTGGCACGGCTGCTGGAACCCGGTTATGACATCCTCCTGCTGACGCCGGCTGGCGCCGGCAGCGTCAGCCTCGAATGGGCCCGCGGCGGCGAGGAGTTCAACGCCTTTTTCAACCTGGCGGCGGATTACGAGCTGCTGCTGGGATTCCTGCGCAGCGCCGGCACCGTGCGCGTCGACATCCATCAGACGGCCGGGCATGAGCGCCTGCCGGATCTGTTGCGCGACCTCGGGGTGCCGTACGATTTCACGGTCCATGATTATCGGCCGCTGGATGAAGAAGGCCTCGAGCAGCAGCGCCGCTTCTACCGCGAGCTGCTCAGTGGGGCCGAACGGGTTCTGGTCCCCTCGCGGCCAGCGCAGAAGCATTTCCAGGAATTCTTTCCGGATGCAAACGTGGTCCGGATGACCGTTCCGGCGGCAGAGCCGGATGACGCCGGGGTGTCCTCGGCACCGATACTCAAGGTCCTGATCCTGGGCGACCTCTCCGACGAGGACGGGCTCGACAGGCTGGAGGCCTGCGCCGCTGACGCCTCCAGCCGGCGGCTGCCGATTTATTTCCGCGTGCTCGGCCGGCCGCTGCGCCGTCCGCGGCTGGCGCCGGATGCGCCGCTCTCCTTCTCCGGCCCCGTCGGTGAGAACGAGATGGCCCGCCTGGCCGCGTGCGAGCGCGCCGACGCGGTATTCTTCCCCGGTTGCCGGCCCCAGCCGGACGCCATCACGCTGGGCGCCGCCGCCATGACCGGTCTGACGGTCGTCGCCCCGGCGCTGGAGATTTTCTCCGAGCGGCTGGGCGGCCTCCAGGCGCGCCTGTTTGACCCGGGGCTCCCGCCGGACGGCGTCAATGACGAACTGATGCGGCTGCAAGCCGGGCCTGGCCTGAAAAGGGCAAAAGCGTGAGATCCAGCGCCTATCTTGAAGCCTATACCGCACCGCTGAAAGGCGGGGAGACGGCAAAGCCGGCTGGGCCATCCGCAAGTACGGCCAGGCTTCCCTTTTTGGAAGCATCGCATTATTACGGACCCCATCGCCGTCCCTTTGATAGACTAAGCCTCGATCTCCTGGCGCCACCCGAACTGGTGATGGCCCTTGAGGACGCCGGCCTCAGCAGTGACCTGACGGCGGCAGAGCTCAGGGAGATGATGGCGACGCTCAATGCCGGTATCGACAGGCTGTGGGCGATGGTCAGGGAGAAGGAAGGCCACATCGATAATTTCAACCGTATCGTCACGGAACAGGAGAGACACATCCACAACTTCCAGCAGATGGTCGAGGAGAAGGAGAACCACATCCGCAACTTCCAGCAGATGGTGGCGGAGAAAGACCGTCAGTTCAGCGAGCTGCAGAACCGCAAGCAGGCTGACAACATCAACCTGCGACAGATCATCGCCGGCCGCGAACACACCATCGCCGAACTGGAGCGTCAACTACGAAGCCTGCAGCTGATGTTGCTGCAAAGTTCCAGCCGCCGCTGGCACCACTATCGCACCCGCCTGCGCGACGTTATCAGCCGGCGCCCGGGCTCAGGCAACGGCAAGGACAAGCGGCACTCGTGAAGATCGGTTTCATCACCGAGCGGATGCTGCGCGGCTTCGGCGTCGACCTGGTAATCGACCAGGTCGCCGGCGGGCTGGCCGCCCGGGGCCACGAAGTCACCGTCTTCGCCAGCGTCTCCGACGAGAGCTTCCAGCCGGGACGCTACGAGCTGAAGCTGATCCCAACGCCGGCGTATGCCTTTTTCCCGCGCTACGATCTCTCGGCCCAGCGACATCTGAAATACATCAACAACGAGGACATCGACATCTGGCTGGTGCAGACCTTCCCGTATTTCTCCTACCTGCCGCGCCTGAAAGCGCCGGCCGTGGCAGTCGTCTACGGGGTCTCCTCCACCGAGGGATTCCCCGCCAAAATCAGGACGAATTTCACTTATGTCAACTTCATGCAAAACCAGATTTATTTCCGCTTCGCCCGGCGGCTGACGTCGATTTCCTCCTTTCTCAGGGACGGCCTGCCCCGGGGCATCGCCAGGAAGACCGAGGTCATCCACCTGGGCGCCGACCATTACGTCAACGCCGCCGGCCGCGACACACCGGCGGAGGCGGTGGCGCTCCGGCGCCAGCTGGGCGTGGAGGATGACGACCTGCTGCTGCTGTACGTCGGCCGGCTTTCCGCTGCCGACCAGCCTTATAAGGGAACAGCGGAGCTGGTCGAGCTCTACGGCCATCTCCACCGGCAGAACAAGCGTCTGCGCCTGCTGATGGTCGGCTTCGGCGGCCCCCGCGAGCGCGAGTGGCTCACCGCCAAAGGTGTGCTGGTGCTGGAGAACGCGCCGGCGGAGCAGATGCCCGCCATCTTCAGCGCCTGCGACCTCTATCTCACCGGCTCACGCTGGGAAGGTTTCGACTTGCCGCTGGTGGAAGCCCAGTCGTTCGGCAAACCGGTGGCGGCGCTTGATATCGGCGCGCATCCAGAGGTAGTTGCCGCCGGCCGGTCCGGTTTCCTGGCGTCCGGCATGGATGAGCTGGGTGACGCCGTCCTCCGGCTCGCGGGCGACGAACGGCTGCGCGCCGACATGTCGCAGGCGGCACTGGAGCATGCCGGAGGCTTTCTGTGGGAAAATACTGTCACAGCTTATGAACACCTGCTTAAGGAGGCTCTTTAGTGCCGGCAAAAAAGCACAAACCGGCCGAGGAATCAGTCGCCGCGCCAGCGGTGGCCACGATCATCCTCAACTACAATTCGCCCTGGGAAACGATGGACAAGTGTCTCGCCTCGCTGGCAGCGCAGACATATGCCAGACACGAGATCATTCTTGTTGACAATGCTTCGACCCATGACATCCTTGACCGGGTTGCCGCGCAATACCCCGGCGTCCGGCAGCTGCGGCTGGAGAAGAACCTTGGCTTCTCGGGCGGCATCAACCGCGGCGTCGCCGTGGCCGCGGACGCAGATTTCGTCTGCCTGCTCAACTTCGACACCTTCGTCGAGCCGGATTTCATCGAACAGATGGTGGCGGTAGCCAGCGCCGGTGACTGCATCGCTGGCGTCGCTCCCAAGATGATGCTGGCGGGGCTGTCGCGCATCTTCGACAGCGTCGGCACCTCGCTGGGCGACAACGCCGGCGCCTTCAACCTGGGGATCGGGCAGCCGGACATCGGCCAGTACGACGCCAGCGAACGCGTCTTCGGCTCCTGCTTCGGCGCCACGCTGCTCAGACGCTCGGCGTTCGCCGATGACAGCGTCGGCCTGCTGGACGATTCCTACTTCATGTACTTCGAGGACGTCGACTGGTGCTTCCGCGCCAACCTGCTGGGATGGGAGTTCCGCACGGCGCCGGCGGCAGTGGTGCACCACGAGCATTCGGCAAGCGTCAAGGACAGGAAATACAACTTCAAGTACAAACTGATCGAGCTGAACCTGCTGCGCACGGTGGTGAAGAATTACCAGCGCCGGCAGGCGGTGATGATCGGCTACCGGCGCCTGAAGGCGCATCTGCGCAACGCCCTGCTGAACGGCGCCGGCTCGCGCACCACCAGCCTGGCGATCGCCGCCGGCTTCCTGGCCGACCTGCCGCGGCTGCTGCCACAGCGCTGGGAGATCCAGCGCCGGCGGCAGGTCAAGGACCAAGACATCCTCAAGCTGTCCTTCACGGAGCTGCCATATTACGATCCAACGCTCTACCAGCCTTTCTACTCGCTGGATGCGCTGATGGCCTCCTACCGGCGCCTGCATGTGCTGACCGGCAGCCAGGAAGCCTACCGGATCTGGAAGGAACTGGAGATGATTGCCTTCAGCAAGCTGAAGTT
>JAJYLK010000099.1 GCA_021787775.1 Actinomycetes bacterium
ACGCCGGCTGCCGGCGGCACATCTTCCGCCGCCAAGCAGGACAACGGCGGCAACTACCGCCCCGTGGTGACCACGCCGCCGGCGCCCGCTCCGCCCGCTCCGTCCGGTGCCGCGGACCTGGCAGTTCTGGATTGCTCGCTGACCGCCCAGGCCAACGCGGACGGTTCGATCTCCCTGATGTTCTATGTGCAGGGACCGGGTTATTTCACGGTCCAGCAGCAGGATGGCGGCGGCAACTGGCAGACCGTCAAGGAGAATGTCTTCTACGCCGGCTCCGGCGGTCTTGATGCCGGTTCAATGCCGGCCGGCACGGACGGCATCGTACTGCGATTACTCAAGCTGGGAAACGGACAATATACCGCTGTGTCGAAGCCGTTCAGCGTCTCCCGCCAGGATGTCACCGCCGCCGGCGGGCTAAAGAGTTTCTGAAGACGGCCGAAGCATGAGAAACCGGCGCTCTGTTGCGACACATTCGTACCAGGCCGGGCCGGCGGTCAAAGTCCCGCCCGAGGCGCGAAAAATAATCTGAAATTCCTCTGGGGGTCTGACAGATTCATTCCGGAATCCACATACCTGGGCCGAGCCATCTCTGGAAACGCCGGCTACTGAGACTGCCGCTTGTGGTAATCGCCGTCACGCTGCTGAGCCTGCTGGCATTATCGGTGGCCGATGCCGCCTTCGATCCCACCAACATCGTCCCGGAAAGCTTCATGAGCGCCACTGGCTCGATGTCGGAAGCGCAGATCCAGGGCTTCCTGCAGCAGCAGGGCAGCTATCTGGCACATTACACCGAGACGAGCCATACGCTCGTCGGCCCGACTGACAGTATCGACCCCTACGGCTGGAGTGCCGCCCACATGATCTGGGAGGCGGCCAACTGGTACGGCATCAATCCGCAGGTGATTCTGGCGACGTTGCAGAAAGAGCAGGGCCTGATCACCAATCCGTCACCGCCTTCCTGGGCGCTTGATTATGCAATGGGTTACGGCTGTCCAGACAGCGGTGGCTGCTCGTATCCCGGCTTCTCGCACCAGGTCGATTACGGCACCTGGCAGCTCGATTACAACATGGTTCATGCCGACCAGCATGACAGCGATGTTGCGCCTTATACTACCGGCAACACGGTAACCATCGACAGCACCAGCGTCTACCTCAGCACCGGCGCCACGGCTTCGCTTTACCGCTACACGCCCCATTTCCAGGGCAACCAGAATTTCTACGACATCTGCGTGCGCTGGTTCGGGCTGGGCGCGCCGCCGCCGCCACCGCCACCACCGGCGCCGGCGCCGCCAGCGCCGCAAGTCACCGGCATGCTGCCGGCTAACGGCAGCACCATCGACAACAGCAGGCCATATATCTACGCGGCCGTCACCGGCACGGAGGTGCAGGCGGGCAGCACGGTCATCAAGCTCGACGGCAGCGACGTCTCGGCCGACGCGACGCGCACCGGCACTTATGTGAGCTACCGGCCGCCGGCGCCGCTGGCAGCCGGATCGCACAGCGTCTCCGTCTCGGTGACGAACGGCAGCGCCAGCGCCAATGCCAGCTGGTCGTTCACGGTATCGCCGTCAAGCGCCAATCCCAAAGACTATTACTGGTCCTGGTATGACGGCGTGGGCGCCAGCGACTGGGTGCTCGTTGCCAATCCGGCGACGGCGGCCGGCTCACTCAGCTTCAACATCGCCATTGCCGGCCGGACGATGGACCTGGCCCCGTTCTCCACCAGCGGCAGCGGTGCCGGCCAGGTGCTTCCCGGCCACACGCTGGTGACCAGCTATGCGGGGGCAAAGGGTGGTCCGGTGACCGCCATGTCTCTGGGGGGCGGAACGGCGGCGGTCAGCCAGCGCATCCTCTGGGACGGCCATTCCCCGGCGGAGGTGCCGGCTATCCCCAGCACATGGCTTTCGGATCATTACTACTGGCCGTGGTACGACAATGTCTCCTCCGGTTTTACCGACTGGGTAATAGTGGACAATCCGAATTCGGTTCCTGCCTATTTCGAAGTGAGGCTCGCGGGCAAGGTCTTAAGCAGCGGCATGCTGCAAGCGGGCGCGAGCTATACGCCCACCTTCCCGGGGATGATGGGCGGTCCCCTGGAGGTCCAGGGCTGGACAAGCCCGACCAAACAGGCCCCGGCCTCGCTGGTGGCTTCGCAACGAGTTCTCTTGAGCGGCGGCACCGCGTTCAACGAGACGCCGGGAACGCCGGCCGCCGGCCTCAGCGACCATTATCTCTGGACACAGTATGACAGCAAGTCAACCGGCGCCACAGACTGGGTGCTGGCCGGCAACCCGAATTCTTTCCCTGTCTACTACGAACTGCGGATCGCCGGCCGGATGGTAAGCTCCGGCAACATCGCTCCCGGAGCAACGGTCACGCCAATCTTTCCCGGCCTGATGGGCGGACCGGTGGACCTGCAAACCTGGATCGGGCCGCAGAAGCAGGCGCCGGCCGACGTGATCGCTTCGCAGCGCGTCAACTGGGGGCCGTCTTTTCAAGAGACAGCCGGTGTCCCGGAGGCCAATCTCAGCCCGCACTACGTCTGGACCTGGTATGACAGCAAGACCGCCGGCGTAGCCAACTGGGTGCTGGTGGTCAATCCGAACGCGGCGCCGGTCTATTACGAGATCAGCATCGCCGGCCGGGTGTTGAGCAGCGGCATGCTGCAGCCGGGCACGAGAGTCACGCCCGTCTTCCCCGGCCTGCAGGGTGGTCCGCTCGAGGTCAGCGCCTGGAACGGCTCCGGCAAGCAGACGCCCATGCCCGTTCTGGCTTCACAGCGGGTGCTATGGCAGGGTTATTTCAACGAGGTGAACGGAACGCCGGCGAACTGAACGGTCGCTGCTGCATTTCCGGACCTGGCTTTGTGATCGTGTCGCCGCCGGCTTTCAGACCACCAGCTCGTAGATCTTGCGCGTCTCTCGCGCCGTCATCTCCCAGCTGAACTGCGCGGCGCGCCTCAAGCCCTTTTTCACCAGCTCCCGGCGGACGCTGTCTGAATCCAGCACCATCTCCAGGGCGGCGGCCAGCTCACCGGCGCTGGTGGGGTCGACCAGCATGGCGGCATCGCCGGCGACCTCCGGCAGCGAGGTGGTGCTGGAAGTGACCACCGGCGTGCCGCAGGCCATCGCCTCCAGCGGCGGCAGCCCGAAGCCTTCATAGAGCGAGGGGAAGAGCAGCGCCTCGGCGAGGCTGTAGAGCGCCGGCATGTCCGCGTCGCGCACGTAGCCGGCGAAAATGACGCCTTCCGGGTCGAGGCCGGCGAAGGCGGAACCGGAGCCGACGCGGCAGTAATCGACGCCGGTGACCGCGAGCGACAGCTCCGGGCGCACGCGCCGGATGAGGGCGAAGGCCTCGATGGCGGTGCGGATGTTCTTGCGCGGCTCGGTGGAGCCGACCGCCAGAACGAAGCGGCGCGGCAGGCCGTAGCGGGCGCGCACATCTTCCAGCTCGGTCTCGTCCTCCACCGGCCGGAACTGCTCCGGGACGCCGTTATAGACGACGCTGACCTTGTTCTCGCTGACGCCGCTCCAGTCGATGATGTCGCGCCGGGAGAACTCCGAGACGGTGATGATATGGTCGACCTCGCGCACGCGTTTTTGCAGCCGGCGGGCGTACATCCGCGCCCGCCGGGGGCTGTAGTAGTCGGCGGCGGAGCGGATGAGGATGATGTCATGCAGCGTCATCACCGACGGGCAGGAGAGCTTGGCCGGTGCCGGCATCCCCATATCGCGCGGTGAATGGTATACATCGATTCCCAGGTTAGAAAGCTGTCCCGGCAGCCGATATTCCTTGTAGAAGTAATTTGCCGCCCGCTCGGCATATGAGATGTCATGGTAGGAACCGCCCGCCACCCGCTGGTTTCTGGCGAAAAGAATAACCTGGTCGTCAGTCTGCAGCCGCCGCAGATGCTGCACCAGCTCGTGGGTATAGGTAGACGTTCCCGTCCGGTGGAAGAGCAGCGGAAGTCCTTCGATGCCGATTCTCATGCCTTGAATCCTACAGATTTGCAATGGTGGTTAACAAGCTCGGCGCCGGCGGCGCGCGGCGGGCGTAAGGCCGGCGGCCGCGGATTTGCAGGAAAACGGTCACGGGCGGATAAATCCGGAAGCGGGGTACGCTCGTTCTTCAGCCTGCGGGACAGCGGAACCGGCGGCTGGCAGAATTAACCTAATTTTTACACCTCGGCTCTTGCGGGATCAAGCGGGGGGAAATAGAGTAGAGACGGTTTTGAGATCCTTTCTGATTAACAGGTTGAGGGGCAGGAAAAAGTACTGGCTTCTGGCTTTCACGGGCTTTGCGGGTATCGCCATCCTGGCCTTCTTTTTCCCCAACCTTCACGGGTCCCTGCCACCGCCCAAGCCTGTCGGCGCTGACATCGTCCAGTATGCGAACGACCTGGCTTCGGGCCGGATGCAGTCGGTGCGGGTCGTCGACGATTCAGGCAAGCCTTTCCTTATCCTGAACCGGTCGGGTTCGGGAGTCTACACCTCCAGGCCGCTGAAGGCGAATTATGCTTTCGATGCGCTGGGTCTCCACTGGCAGGCCGATATGCCGGCGGGCGCCAGCCTGAAAACAGAGGTGCGCCTGAGCAAGGACGGCGCCAGCTGGGGTGCCTGGCAGACAGTGAATGCCGACGATGACGGCGGACCCGATCCTTCACAGTTGCAAGCGAAGGCCTCGACCGACACCTTTGGGAACCTGGTCTATGGCGAGGGCAGCCGGTTCATCCAGTACCGGTTGACGCTCACGGCCGCCAAGTCCGGTGATTCGCCGAGGATCGGGAAAATCGTTTCCACCTACATCGACGCTGAAGGCCACCACAATTCCACGCTGGCCAATCTCTGGACACGCGTGGCGGCGATCTTCAAACCGCCGCTCGCCAAGGCCGAGGCGGGAGTGATCTCGAGGGCGCAGTGGGGAGCGGACGAGTCCCTGATGACCTGGACGCCGCAATACGCGCAGCCCAAGAAGCTCATTATCCATCATACCGATGACGGCTCGAACTGGACTTCGGATCCGGCGGCTGCCGTGCGCGCGATTTATTATTACCACGCCGTCACCTTACAATGGGGTGACATCGGTTACAACTATCTGATCGACTGGCAGGGCAATGTCTACGAGGGCCGCGCCGGCGGCGCTTCCGCGCCTCCCGGCCAGTCTGTCATCGGCGGCCGCGTCTACGGCTGGAACACCGGCAGCATCGGCATCGCCGCGCTGGGCACGTATGACAGCGGCCCGGTAACCGCATCGATGTATAACGCCTT
>JAJYLK010000100.1 GCA_021787775.1 Actinomycetes bacterium
TTTGGAGGCATTAACATGTATTACTGCAGATTTACAAATTATCAAAAAACGAGCGGACCTTTGGATGACTTTGCGGAGTTCCGGTTCAACTTCGTCCTTATACCGGAAGAAAAGGTCGGACAGCCTGATGAAGAGCACAACAAGAAGAAGTTATCAATATTTGTGAAATGTTCAGGGGGCCAGGCAAAAACCTGGAAGCTCGATCGGGATCATCCTGATCTGGTCAAGATTCTTTACTGGCTGAGCCGCGAACGCATCAGGGAGGGCCGGGTAAAAATAGGCACAAAAAACGAATATACATGGCGAGATTTTCCGGATGAGTTCAAGAACGTGCCGCCCGACCCGGCGCGAATTCAGTTTCCCCCGGCTGTAGAAGAGGGCTTCCTTACGCAGATAAGCGATGGGGGGGGGCAGCTGACTCCCATAAATAGCGCGCCGCTAGTATGAGGTTGCCGAAAGGCCTTTAACATGCTGGAAAGTTTTCCTGACAATGCCTCCCTTTATTCCATCCTACCCAGCGAATATAATTGACACCCATGATAAAAGACGAGTGGCCGGGAGGGAACTTTGCCAAGCCATGCAACTTCAGTTGATACAGGTTCTTTTCTTGCTGGAATCGACCTCCGCCCCTTCACTCTCAAAGGTGTCACCGGCCTCACGCCCGCGGGCCTGGCCATCGGACCCGGTTCCGGCGGCCTGGAAATCATCGTCGCCAGGACAACCCGCAAGCCCACCCAGGA
The DNA here is from genome assembly GCA_021787775.1 of Actinomycetes bacterium. Next base: position 741 of record JAJYLK010000100.1, read on the forward strand.
AACAATGAGAAAAGCCTGGCAGGCGCGGCAAGACCGCCGCGCCGTGCCGGTCCTGCTCGTCGCGCTCTACGGCGACTGCGCCGCCCTCTGCGGCCCCGGCGGCGAGCAGCCGCCCGTCTACTTCGACGTCGCTCCGGCTCAGGCCGAGGCGATCTGCCGCGCCGCGCTTCAGGAGCCGAACCGGCACGCGGCGCTGCGCCTGCTGCACGCGGTTTTACCGGAAATAAAGGAAACTGCCATTCCCGGCCTGAATAACGCCGGCCTGTTTGCCACGCACGAACTGCTTGACGGCGTGCCTGCGCGTCACGACTGGGCCGACGCCCAGCGCCGCGGCGCCGAACTCAAGGAAAAGCGCGGCCGCAACCTGCTGGAAGCTCTCGGCTATCAGGTCAACGACACCACCCAGCAGTACGCCATCCTGAAGACCGCGGCGACCCGGATCGCCGTCGCCGTCTTCCTCGACCGCAGCGAGGCCACCGACGCGGCCTCGGAGCGTTTCGGCGGCATGACTCCCGTGCAGTACGCGCTGGCCAAGGCCGATGAGGAGAACCTCGAATACGTGATCGTCGATCACGGCGATTCGCTGCGCATCTATAGCGCCGGCACCGGCAAGGGCGTTGGCCGCCGCGGCCGCACCGAGACTTACGTCGAGGCGCACCTGGGGCTGCTGCCCGAAGACCGGGCGGCCTATCTCTGGCTGCTGTTCTCGGGCGAAGCGTTGGCCCGCGGCGGCGCCTTCGGTGAGATTCTCGAGCGCTCCCACGACTACGCCGCCGGCCTGGGCAGCCGGCTCCGGAATGGCCAGCGGCGCCCAGATGGGTCACTTTTTCTGTGCCCGCGTCGGTGAACAGCTGAAGCTGCGTTTCGTTCCGTTTGGTGACGGCGGGATCGAAGGCAACACCCTTAAGTGCCTGCAAAAGATCGCCTGCAATGAGGCAACGCCGCGGCATGTGCCCGCAGATTTACGCGACACGGTCTATGACGCCTGGGAGGTGGCTCGCCAGGACATTTACCAAGAGTGGAATTTTGCTACCGACCCGGCCAACATCCAGCCCAGCATCAGGCCCCTTTTTTTGCGGGCCGCCGAGCAACTGCGCCAGCATCCACCGGCGGGCGCTACCCAGCCGGAGATCGACGAAGCCATCGAAGCGCTCGAAGCACCCTGGGGGCGGCGCCAGGAGAAGGCGCTGCGCGAGGTGCTTGACCGGGAGAGGCTGGAGCCCCAGGAAATCTCAGCGCTGTTAATTGAAAAGGTGCACGAGCTGGGCCTGCAGCCGTTCATCCAGCCCGAGCCGCTGCCGGTGATCGATGAGGACGAGATTCACCTGATTTGCTGGATGGCGGTGGATAGGTAAAAATTGTAGAAGGGATTGATTGCATTGGATTCTGAGTTATTCAAAATTATTCTCACATCATCGTTGACTGTGATAGGCGGCGTGATCGTATTTGTCAGCGGACAATTGGCTTCCAAGTTTTTTATTGATCCTATTCATGCTCAGGATAAATTGTTGGGAGATATCGCGAATTTGCTGATAATGTATGCAAAACTGACAAACGATAATAATAATCCGCCGGCCCAGGATAGCAACCAGTGGCGGGAAATCGTGAAAGCATCAAACCGCCTGCGACAGAAGGCAAGCCAGTTAACCGCGGCAAGTTATCAAATACGAGCATACAGGCTGTTCTGGCTCGCGCGAATAATCAGATTAAATAAGAAAAAGGTCAAAACGATTTCTCGGAATCTGATCGGCTGGTCAAATTTTATAATCAGTGGTGACAGCCAGCTTGTCATTAAAGCGCAGGATAAAATCGGGTCAATTTTAAAGGTAGATGTTTAATAATCCAAAATACAACCCGATACAACAGATGCATAACCGTCTGCTGGAGCGGCTGGGTCGACAGCTGACTGCCGGGCCGCTGAACAAGAGCGCAGCGTAGACGCGCTTTCAGATTAAAGCTCTTCTTCAAAATCTTGCGGCCCGCCGGTAATATACGGAATCAGGCCCTTCTCAAAAGCAATTTCCTGGACTTCCAGTGGCATCGTTCGGACGTCCACAAGCAGGCCATTAACTTCCAATAACCATACCAAAGGATTTTGATCAACCAGGCTGGGCAGGCACCATTCCGGCGCGAGCTGATACATGTAAAACATGTCGCGGATGAGTTTGGCCTTGTTGGCAGCGCTGCTTTTTTTACGTCAAAAGCTGCGCACAGTTCTTCGGCGCTTAAATATGATTCCGCTGATTTGTCAAACAGGAAGTTGACCGTGCCCAGGGCGTAGACGATTGCGCACGCCCAAATTTGCGGCCTGCCGCGTTTTAGCGGCGAGGGCCGTTTCGGGCCAGCGCCGCGGCGAGCTCATGACACAGGAAAGCGTATTCGCTGTTCAGATGCTGTTCACAGAAAGGATCAAACAAATCTGCCATCTGGTCATAAATCGCCCGCATGGCAGCCGGCACTTTCTCCGCACGTCGATCATGCCTGATGCTTGGCCCACCAGCGGCGTGGCCGGAAAGATCCTGAGCACGATGGCCCTGTTGTAAACAGTGATTCTGGTGTGACCATCGGGATGCTCGATCTGAAGCTCATCAAGCTGGACCGGATCGCCGGCAGCTTGATCTCCATAATGGCCGTCAGCCCCGAGAACGGCTCACGAAACATACTTCCCGATGATATCCTTCAGCTTCTCCTTCGTCGCCGCCGGGATCGCGTCCGGCGCCGTCATCACGCCGTACTGCATGGCGGTGGCGCAGCCGCACTCGGTGCGGGTCTCGGGGATGCGCGGCACCGCGGTCTCGACGATCTTCTTCGCCATGTCGACGTTCCGGTTCATCGTCGCGATCACCTGGGCGATGGTGACATCCTCCTCGCCTTCGAACCAGCAATCATAGTCTGTGGCCAGCGCCATGGTGGCGTAGCAGATCTCCGCCTCGCGCGCCAGTTTGGCTTCCTGCAGGTTTGTCATACCGATTACGTCCACGCCCCAGCTGCGGTAAACCAGCGATTCCGCCCGGGTGGAGAACTGCGGCCCCTCCATGCAGACGTAAGTGCCGCCTTCGTGGATGGTGGCGCCGGCGTGCCGGCCGGCCTCGGCGACGATCGCGGACAGCCGCCCGCAGACCGGGTCGGCGAACGAGATGTGCGCCACGCAGCCGTCGCCGAAGAAGGTGGAGCGGCGCTGCCGGGTGCGGTCGATGAACTGGTCGGGGATGACGATATCGCCCGGCGCGATCTCTTCCTTCATGCTGCCGACGGCGCTGGCGGAGATGATCCACTCCACGCCCAGCTGCTTCAGCGCCAGGATATTGGCCTGGAAAGGCAGGTCCGTCGGCATGATGCGATGGCCCCTGCCGTGTCTGGGCAGGAAACAGACTTCGCGGCCGGCGATCTTGCCCAGGGCGACGCTGTCGCTGGGGTCGCCAAAGGGCGTGGTCACGTGCACTTCTTCCGGATTTTCCAGCAGCTCGTAGAAGCCCGAACCGCCAATCACGCCTATTCTTCCAACCATGGGGACTCCTGAAATTTTCGGGTTGATTCAGACGGGGAAGAGTATATCACCGGGGAGAGAGGAGCGAGGAATGCCGCCGCTGAACCTGTCAGTGATAATCACGGGCATCGTATTCATCCTTATGGCTGCCAGGCAGATCATCCGGATAGAGCTGAAACTCTGGCAGATTGCTCTGGGCGGCGCCGTGGTTGTGCTGCTGACCGGGCAGGTATCGATCCCGGTTGCGATCTCGTATCTCGATCCGGCCGTGATCCTGTTTCTGACAGGAATCTTCGCCATCGGCGCCGCCCTGGATGAGAGTGGCTACATCCATCGCCTGCTTAATCTGTTATTCCGGCACGCACGCTCTGTCGATGGATTGATCGTTCTCATCCTGATTTCAACGGCAGCCGCCGCAGCATTGCTGCTGAATGATACCGCGGCGATAATCGGCACCCCGGTGGTATTGCTGATGGCAAGCCGGGAGCGCATTGATCCCAAGCTGATGCTGCTCGCCCTGGCGTTTGGGGCCACGACCGGCAGCGTGATGAGTCCGATCGGCAATCCCCAGAACCTGCTGATAGCCTCCAGCGGCATGGTGAGCAATCCTTTTTTGACATATTTCTCTTACCTGGCATTGCCCACCTGCATAAATCTCGCCGTTGTTTTCCTGGTGCTGAGAGTGTTTTACCGGAAAGAATTCGGCCGCCAGCGGCTGGCGCACGTTGACATCGGGTTAAGGGACGAAAGTCTGGCGCGGCTGTGCAAGCTATCGCTGCTGCTGCTGGTCAGCCTGGTAATCATGCACACGGTCGTAAAATCACTGGACGCTTCCCTGAGCTTCAGTTTTGCCTATATTTCGCTGATTGCCGCCCTGCCGTTATTTATCTTCAGCCCGAAAAGAGGCCAGATCGCAAGAAACATCGA
>JAJYLK010000101.1 GCA_021787775.1 Actinomycetes bacterium
CGATTACCCGATCCTCGAGAGGCTTCAGATTCATAAAACAACCCTCCTTCGTTTGTCCTTTTACATAAGGAAATTCCAGAAATATTTGGCACTCTAACAAAGAGAGTGCCAGCCGACGCCGACACATGATAATCCGGCGCCAAGATTTTGTCAAATTAGGTTTGGAAGGGCGGAAAAACGATGCGGTGCTACTTTTGCGAGCCCCCGTCTTTACCCTTTTTTTCTTCTTCGAAAACATGGCGGAAGCACTGGCGGGCGCCGGGACACCATTCAATGCAGGAAGCGACCTCCCGCCAGACCAGATGACCGCACTCGGGGCATTTGGCCTTGGATTCCCCGGAAAAAAGTTCGACCTCTCCCCCGCACTTGGGGCAGGTTTTGATGGTTATCTCGATGTCGCTGCCTGGACACTTGGCTGCCATGATTTCACTCCTTCATGTTCGCGACTGGATGATTGTTGCGCCGCGCCCAATCAAGTGGGCATGCCTGGCCGGTTCTTCCCGGACAAGCTGACTTTCCCGCATGCGGGTCCTTTCGACGGCCGCCCGCAGCGTGATTCAACAATAGCAGTATTCCCCGCCCGGAGGCCACCAAACAGGAAGAGAAGCAAATTGAGCAAAATCAACATAGAATGTCTGTTGCACCAGTTTCAAGGGATGCCAATCGATCAGGTTCCACTGACAACATGTCTGCCGCCCGCAAAATATTGACTGCGCTTACAGCCGGCGCGCTGCCGCTGCTGCTGGCCTGCGCTTTCATCAGCGCCTGCTCTTCATCGCCGGACACCTCGGCGCCAGAGCGGACCGTCATCAATCGCACGGCAGACTGGCATGGAGCGCTGCTGTATGTGGCCGACCAGAACGGCCCCGACCCTGACTGGGGCAGCGTCAGGATATATGACAACGTCAGCGGCTTCGTGGAAAAAAGTGTGGAACAGACGCTGGCGGCGGCCCCGGCGGACGTATGCGTGACTTCCGACGGCGGTTCGATGTTCGTGGCCAGCGGCGACAACGGGCGAATCGAGCATTTTCACTGGGATGGCAGCAACTGGCTCGACGGACCGAAGATCGATACGCCCGCACAGAGCCTGTCGGCACTGGTTCGCGGCCCGGACGGCATGCTGTACGCTGCTGCCGCCGACACCGCGACGCCCGCGGGGAGCGCTGCCCAGGGAGGACCGGGCCTGTTTTACCGGATCGATCCCGCCAGTGACAGTATCAGCGGCGCGCCGCTCAGCTTCCCGCAGCTGGCAAGCGCCAGCGGCATCGCCTGGTCGCCGGACGGTGGAACGGTTTATGTCAGCGGCAGGCTGAAAGGCGCTGGCGCCGCGCTGGTAGTCGCCGCCTGGCCGTCAACCCGGCAGCTGGCGCTCATCAACCTGCCTACCGCAGCGGTAAATGAAGCCGTGGCCGCGCCCGACGGCCGGTTTGTTTATGTCATGGGCCGGGGAAAGATCGTCAAGATCGACGCGGCGGCCCGGGCGGTAGCGGGTACGCTGACCCCGGCGCCGGAGCCAGAGGCCGAATACTATGGCGCCGCTTTCAGCGCCGATGGCAGATACCTGTTCACGGACGCCACCCCGCCGGGCGCCGACAGCACGCTTTATGTAATCGATGTGGCCGGTGGCAATACCGTGCAGACTGTCAAGCACATCAGCGTCAAGGCCAGAGGTTTGAAAAGGGTGGAATAGGCAGGATGAGGAAGGATGCCGGAACTCCCCGAACTTGAAGTCGCGGTAAAAACGCTCAAGCCTTGCGTTGCCGGCAAGACCATCGCCGGAGTGCTGGTCGGGCGCGAGCGCGCTATCCGTACGCCGCGGGAAGACGGAACCGGTTTTGCCGCGGGGCTCGAAGGCCGCAGCATCAATAGCGTCGAACGGCGCGGCAAGGCGCTTCTGTTCCGGCTCGGCGGCGGCGCCGCTGTTATCTTCCATTACAAGCTGGGGGCGCTCGCGGCATGCCGCCGGGAAGCGATACAAGAGACAGCCGGCGTCGCCTGGAATTTCCGCGACGGCTCGGCGCTCGAGTTCACGGACATGCAGTTGAGCGAGTTTCATCTGGCGCTGGAAGCGGAGCTGTCCCGGCTCCCGGTTCTCAAAGGCGGCTTCGATCCGCTGTCACGCGGACTGACCGCGAAAAAACTCGCCGCACTGCTGCCGGCCGGCAAGCAGCTCAAGGCCGCGCTCATGGACCAGGAGGTGCTGGGAGGCATCGGCAACAACTACTCCGACGAGATCCTCTGGAACGCCCGCTTGAGCCCCTTCCGCAAGGTAGCGGATCTCTCCGCCGAGGAGATGGAGGAACTCGCACGGCAGATTAAGTCAACTCTGAGAGAAAGTATCAAGTCAGGCGGCGAGGAAGAGTTCCGCGACGCGCTGGGGAGGCGCGGCCGCTACCGGGAAAAGGTCCACCGCCGCGCCGGCCAGCCCTGCCCACGCGACGGCCACAGGATCGAGATGGTGAAGAAAGGCCGCAAGACCTTCTGGTGCCCCCACTGCCAGGTTTAGGCAATCTTTAAATCCAGCTTGCAAAGGGATAAAATCCAACCTTGGCGCGCCTTTCCGTAAGACGGAGGCTCCTGCGGGAAGATGCATAAATCCCGAGCCTTCACCCGCCGGGATGACATCCGAGCAATCCTTTACCAAAGGAGCTGGTTAGCATGCCCGCTGTAGACCCTTCCAAGATCCGCAATGTCGCTGTGATCGGCCACCGGGGAACCGGCAAGACCTGCCTCACCGAAGCCATTCTTTTCACTTCTGGAGCGGTGAACCGGCAGGGCGCCATCGAACAGGGGACTACGGTGGCTGACTACGACGAGGACGAGAAGAAGCGCCAGCTCTCCATCTCCGCCTCCCTTTGCCATACAACATGGCGCAACCGCAATATCAATATCATCGACACCCCCGGCGACCCCAGTTTCCACGCCGACACTATCGCTTCCCTGCGCGTGGTCGAGGGTGCGCTGGTCGTTGTGGGCGCGCCGATGGGGCTGGAAGTGCAGCATGAACGCCTGTGGAAGCAGTGCGAAGATAACGGCGTCAGCCGCGTCATCTATGTCAACATGATGGACCGCGAGCGCGCTGACTTCTTCGCCGCGCTGGAGCAGCTGCAGGAGGCGTTCGGCCAGGGCGCCGTGGCGGCGCAGCTGCCCATCGGCAAGGAAGAGGGCTTCAAGGGCATGGTCGACCTGCTGACGATGAAAGCTTTTCTCTATGACGGCGGCAAAGAGACGGAAGGCCCCGTACCGGACGACATGGCGGCGCAGGTGGAGGAATACCGCGAGAAGCTGATGGACGCCGTAGCGGAAAACGATGACGGCGTGATGGAGAAATACCTGGAGGGCCAGGAGCTGAGCGACGAGGAGCTCTACCACGCGCTCAAGGCCGGCGTCGTCGCCGGCACGGTCTTTCCCGTAGGCGTCGGCTGCGCCACCCGCAACACCGGCATCGACCATATGCTGGACCTGATCGTGGACGCCATCCCGTCGCCGGCGCGGCGGCCGGCGGTCATGGCGGTGGACGCCGGCAGTGGCGAGGAGGTCGAGATCCATTGCGATGGCGGCGAGCCGCTGGCGGCTTTCGTCTTCAAAACGATGGCGGACCAGTTCAGCGGCCGCATCAATGTGATGCGCGTCTTCGCCGGCGAGCTGAAGAGCGACAGCAACGTCATCAACCCGGTGAGCAAGGCCAAAGAGCGCATCGGACAATTGCTGAGGCTGCAGGGCAAGGACAGCAGCCCCGTGGACGCGCTCGGCCCCGGCGACATCGGCGCCATCGCCAAGCTGAAGGACACCAAGACCGGCGACTCGCTCTGCGCCGACAGCCGCCAGGTGACGTTTCCGCCGCTGGTCTTCCCGAATCCGGTGATGTCCTTCGCCGTGGAGCCCAAGAGCAAGGGCGACGATGAGAAGATCGGCACCGGGCTCAAGCGCCTGCAGGAGGAAGACCCGACGCTGGTGGTCCAGCGCGACCCGCAGACGAACGAGCTGGTCGTGTCGGGCTTGAGCCAGGTGCATGTCGAAGTGGTGATGGACCGCGTCAAGCGACGCTTCGGCGCCGAGGTCAACTTAAAGCCGCCGCGGGTGCCCTATCTGGAGACGATCCGCAGGAAGGCGGAGGCCCAGGGCAAGTACAAGAAGCAGACCGGCGGCCGCGGTCAGTACGGCGATGCCTGGCTGAGAGTCGAGCCCAGGCTGCGGGGCGAGGGCTTCGAGTTCGTCGATCAGGTCGTCGGCGGCGTCATCCCCCGCGGCTTTATCCCCGCGGTGGAGAAGGGCGTTGTCGAGGCGATGAAAGAAGGCGAGCTCTCCGGCCATCCGATCGTCGACATGAAGGTGACCGTCTACGACGGCTCGCATCATCCGGTGGATTCATCGGAGATGGCTTTCAAGATCGCCGCCTCCATGGGACTGAAGAAAGCGATCGAAAAGGCCGACCCGGTGCTGCTGGAGCCGATCATGAGTGTGCGCGTGACCATTCCGGAAGAGAACGTAGGCGACATCATCGGCGACATGAACTCGCGCCGGGGCAAGGTGCTGGGAATGGAGCCCAAAGGCAAGATGGCCCAGGTCAATGTTGAGGCGCCGCTGGCGGAGATGCTCAGCTACGCTCCCGACCTGCGCTCGATGACCGGCGGCCGCGGCGACTACACCATGGAGTTCCTCCGCTATGAGGAGGTGCCGGCGCACCTGTCGCAGAAGGTGATCGACCAGGAACGGGCGATCCAGGAAGAACAGGCATAGCTGCCTGTTTCCGCCGTCGGCCGGTAAAGGAAACGGCCGGCTGCAGCCGAAAAAAAGCGGCCGGCGAAGCCGGCCGCGTCATTGCTGAATTATCGCTTTGGAAGGAGCGCTTAGACCGCTTCCACGAGCTCGACTTCCGGAACATCTTCCTTCAGCCGCTGCTCGATGCCCATCTTCAGCGTCATCTGGGACATCGGACAGCTACCGCAGGCGCCGGTCAGCCTGAGCGTGACCTTCCCGTCCTCGGTTACATCTATCAGTTCAAGGTCGCCGCCGTCTGCCTGCAGGGCGGGCCTGATCCTCTCCAAAGATTCTTCAACCTTTTCGCGTGACAACATTCCCGTTCACCTCCTCCTGTACGAGCCTGACATGACGGCTCGATTTCAT
>JAJYLK010000102.1 GCA_021787775.1 Actinomycetes bacterium
GGGGCGGCGCTGGCGTCCGCGGCGCTGGTGACGGCGCTGGCCCTGCTAACGCTGATGGCGGTGAGCCTGTGATCCGGATAGATGATCTTCATTACGCATATCCCGGCGGCACAGTGGCGCTGGACGGCGTTTCGCTGCGGGTGCCGCAGGGATCGTTCCTGGCTTTGATGGGGGCAAACGGCTCCGGAAAATCCACGCTGCTGAAGCATATCAACGGCCTGCTCATTTCCCCGGGCGGCGGCGTGACCGTTGGCGGTGTCGCTGTCGGCCGTCAAACCTTTGATGAGGTTAACGGCAAGGTCGGTTTCGTCTTCCAGGATCCCAATGACCAGATCTTCGCGCCCACTGTTTTCGACGACATCTGCTATGGGCCCCGCAACCTCGGCCTCGACGAACGCGAGATCGAAGCGCGTGCCCGGGAGGCGGCGGAGCAGGTCGGGATCACCGACTTGCTGGAGCGGCCCATCCATCATCTCAGCTACGGCCAGAAGAAGCGCCTCTCCATCGCCGGCGTGCTGGCGATGGAGCCGCGCGTGCTGGTGCTGGACGAGCCGACCGCCAGTCTTGACCCTATGGGCGAGGCGCGGCTGATGCGCATCCTGCTCCAGCTCAACAAGGGAGGGATGACGGTGGTGATGGCCACGCACGACGTCGATCTGGTGCCGCTCTATGCCGAGCAGGTCTGCCTGCTGCGGAAGGGCAAGGTTGCGGTGCAGGGGCTGCTGCGGGAAGTTTTCGGCGACCAGGAACTGATCGAGCGCTGCCATCTGCGCCTGCCGCGGGTCGCCTCCCTTTTTGATATCTTCCCTGATTTGACGGAGTTGCCGCTCACAGTGGGCATGGCTCGCCGGAAGCTGGAGGAGTTGATGGCAGAAAGGCTGGCCCCGGCTGAGCCGGCGGGCAGATGAATGCCCGGGCGAAAGCCCTGCGGCGGGGGTTCACTACCGGCGCCTGCGTGCAGGCGGCGACACGGGCCGCGGCGCTGACGGTGGCCACCGGCTATGTTCCCTGCGAGGCTGCCAAAAAGGGAGGCCCGCTGGGAGACCGGGAAAAGACCGGCTCGGTTTTGATTACGCTGCCAAGTGGCGAAGAGGCGATTTTCAAGGTGGCCATGCATGCCGAGGGTGTCTGTTCGACGGTGAAGGATGCCGGCGACGACCCTGATGTCACCGACGGCGTGCAGATCTTCGTCTGCGTCACGGCGCGGCTCGACGGCCGCTTCTATGTAGACGGGGCCGAAGGTGTCGGCCGGGTGACGCTGGCCGGCCTGCCGGTAAAGCCGGGACGGGCGGCAATCAACCCGGTGCCGCTGGAACACATCCGCGAGGAGGCGCACCGGGTTTTGCCGCACGGCGCCGAGGTGACCGTCTCCATTCCGGATGGCGAAAAGCTGGCGTCGCGGACTTTTAATCCGAGGCTTGGTATCGCCGGCGGTCTCAGCATCCTGGGCACCACCGGCCGCGTCGAGCCCTGGTCGGCGGTGGCGTACCAGGAATCCCTGCTGCCGCAGCTGGACGTAGCCCGGGCGGCCGGCCGCCGCGAACTGGTGCTGGTCCCCGGGGCCAAAGGCGAGAAAGCCGCGCTGGCGGCCGGGTTTGAGCCCGGCGCCGTGATCCAGACGGGGAATTTTGTTGGCATGATGCTGGCCGCGGCGCGCGAACGCGGATTCCGGCGGCTGACGCTGCTGGGGCATGTCTCCAAGCTGGCCAAACTGGCGCGCGGCGATTTCGACACGCATTCGCGCTCGTCGGCGATGCCGCTGGATGTGCTGGCGGCGGCGGCCGCTGCCCGTGGCTGGAGCCGGCAGCGGACGGCCGCCTTGAAGCGCCTGGCGACGACGGAGGCCGCGATCGCGAAGCTGCAGGCTGCCGGAGCCGGCGAGGTGCTTGACGATACCGCCAGCCTGGTGGCGGAAAGGATTGAAGCCGAATTTGGCCTTAAAGCGGAGATATTGTTAACCGACTCCCGCGGAACGCTCGTTGGACGCAGCTGAAAATCACATCCTTTATGTCGTCGGCGCCGGAGCGGGCAGCGCCGGCCTGCTGACGCCCGAGGCGGAAAAAGTGATTGCCGGCGCCCGCGTGGTTGCCGGCGCGCGCCGGCTGCTGGCGCTGGCGCCGCCGGATGCGGAGACGCATGCCATCGGCGCCGACCTCGATTCCACGCGCCGGTTCATCGAGGCGCGGCTGGCGCAGTCCGACGTCTGCGCGCTGGTCAGCGGCGATCCGGGCTGTTACAGCATTCTGCCTTTTCTCAGCCGGTATTTTCGCGACCGCATCCGGGTGCTGCCGGGCATATCGTCGGTGCAGCTGCTGGCGGCGCGGCTGAAACTGCCGTGGCACGGCTGGCGCCTGATCAGCCTGCACGGGCGGAGTGCTTCGCGGCTTGAAGCGGCTGCCGGCCCCGGCGCGCCGGCAGAGCCGCTGCTGTTTTTTTGCGATGAAGAGAACTCGCCGCAGGCGTTAGCGCGGTCGCTTACAGTTAGTGGCCTGGACCGCCGCGCGGCGGTGGGCTCTGATCTCGGTTCGGTGGACGAGCGCATCTGGCAGGGAACACTGGGAGCGGCGGCGGCGGAGAAGTTCCCCGGAAACTCGCTGTTGCTGGTGCTGCCTGCCGGGGAGGAGGACTCCCCTGAAAGAGAAGCCCCTGGGAGCGAAATCCCGGGAGGGGAAATCTCGGAAAGGGAAGTCTCCGAAGTGAAAATCCCGGGAGGGGGAATCTCCGAAGGACAGGCGCGAGAGGGAGAAGCCCCGGCAGGGGATGTCCCGGACCGGCCGAAGGCCGCGGCGCCTGGCATACCGGATGATCTGTGGCTGCGGCGGGAAGGTGTACCGCTTTCCAAAAGCGAGTTCCGCGCCGTGCTGATGGCCCGGGTGCAGCCGGCGCTCAGGCGCGTGATCTGGGATGTCGGCTCTGGCACCGGCTCCTACGCCGTGGAGTGTTCTTTGCTGTCGCCGGCGGCGGTAGTCTATGCAATCGACCGGAACCCCGAGGCTTGCCGCCTGATCGCGGCGAATGCGTCACGGTTCGGAGCAGATGTAAAAATCGTTTGCGCGGCGGCGCCGGAGTGCCTGGCGCGGCTGTCGCGGCCGGACCTGGTGATCATCGGCGGCAACGACGGGCGGCTGGCGGAGATCTTTGCTAAAGTCGTGGAAGCGGTGCTGCCGGGAGGCCGCGTCGCCGTCACCGCGGTGCTTGACCGGACACGGCAGGAGGCGCACGGGCTGTTTGCCGGTTCAGGACTGGAGGCGCGGCAGGCGGTCCGGGTGGAGATCGCCCGCGGCCAGGAGCATGAGTGGATCCCGAACAATCCCGTCATCCTGTTTACGGGAGACAGGCCGGGGAACAGCGCCTGATCGTGCGGTCGCGGGCATCCCGCAGTTACCGGCACTGGCATCGAGCGGTCGCCGGCACCCCGCAGTTACCGGCACTGGCGCGGTAACCTGCACCAGCGCGAGATGTAGCTATATTTTTGACAACAGTTATTAAATTATGTCCATGAAGCAGACATTCGAGCAGGAAGCGCATACGGATCCGGACACGGACACGCTTTACGGCGTCGGCGTCGGGCCCGGCGATCCGGGCATGGTGACCGTGAGGGCGGTTGAGATCATCCAGAGTGTGGTCACGGTCGCCTATCCGGTGCACCGGCAGGGCGCCGGCAGCCGCGCGCTGGAGGCGGTCCGGCGCTACCTGCGTGACGGCACCGCGCTGCTGCCGCTGCTGATGCCGATGACGCGGGACCGCGAGCGGCTGCGGCGGGCGCATGCAGCAGCCGCGGCAGAGCTGGCTGCGGCCGGCGGCAACGGAAGCGTCGCCTACCTGTCCCTGGGAGATCCGCTGTTTTACAGTACTTTCGCCTATCTGGCGGGCGGCTATCCCGGCAGCGTCGAGATGATCAGCGGCGTCAGCGCCGTGAGCGCTACTGCGGCTGCCGCCGGCCTGCCGCTGGCCACCGGCGATACGCCCACGGTGGTCGTCAGTGGCGCCGACACCGTGGGGCTGCGCGCTGCGCTGGGAATGGCCGGCGCCTCCATCATCATCATCAAGCCGCGGGCGCTCAAGGCCGCGGGGCTCGACCTGCTGGACGCCGCCGGCGTCTGGGGGCGGACCTGCGCTGCGGTCGAGCTGGGAGGCGAAGACGAGCGCGTCATCAACCCGCTCGGCCGCCGGGAAGCGGAACAGCTGCCGTATTTCGCGGTTATCTGGATCCAGCCGCCCGCGGAAACCAGGGAGACGGCCGGGGGTGCCTAGGAAGATGGAACAGCCCAAGAGCGGCGGCAGCGCGATGGCCGGAGGAAGTGTCTGCTTCGTGGGCGCCGGCCCGGGCGACCTGGAGCTGATCACCGTAAAGGGGATGAGGCTGGTGGAGCGGGCGGACGTGATCGTCTACGCCGGCTCGCTGATCAACGCCGACCTGCTCAAATTCAATCCGGGCGCCGAGCTGATCGACAGCGCGCCGCTATGTCTCGATGACATCATCAAGCTCATGGTCGACCGTGCCCGGGCGGGCAGGAAAGTCGTGCGGCTGCATAGCGGTGACCCGGCTTTCTACGGAGCGATCAAGGAGCAGATCACCCGCCTGCGCGCGGCCGGCATCGGCATCAGCGTCGTTCCGGGCGTGTCGTCGCTGAACGCCGCCGCCGCGGCGCTGGCCAGCGAACTGACGGTGCCGGGAGTGACGCAGACGGTGATCGTCACCCGCGCGGCCGGACGCACTCCCGTGCCGGAGCGGGAGGATCTTGGCACGCTGGCCGCCCATGGCGCCACCATGGCGATTTTTTTGAGTACGGCACTTGCGGCGCAGGTCCAGGAGAAACTGGTGGCGCATTACCGGCCGGAAACGCCCGTGGCGGTAGTGCACCGGGCGAGCTGGCCGGATCAGCGCATCATTCGCACAACTGTCTCCGGATTGGCCGGCAGCATTAAGAGCGCCGGCATCGACCGCACGGCGATCATCCTGGTCGGAGAGGCGCTGGCCCAGGAGGGAGACGAGTCGCTGCTGTATGCACGCGGTTTTTCCCATGGCTATCGCGCCGGGGAAGCGTCTGAAAATCCGGAGCAGGGCGAAGGATGAGCCGCGCTGCCGGCAACACGCCCGGAGGTGAGCCGGGCAACGA
>JAJYLK010000103.1 GCA_021787775.1 Actinomycetes bacterium
CACAACCTGTGTCTGAGTCGACGCGGGGGCCGATGTCTGCGACTGTGGTGGCGATTTGGTAGCGGTCCCGGCAGGTTGGTCGGAGTCCTCTTTCTTTTCAGCCGGGAAAATTGTTCCCAGTATCAAGACGATTACGAAGAGCCCGCCGAAAATGATGCCGGCCTTCTTGCGGGTGAAACTAAGGCGAAACAGCCGGGACAGCACCGAAGGCCTGATCAACCCGACGATCAGCAAACCCAGCGTCAGCAGAAACATGAGACTCCAGAAAACCGCCATTTCCGTCCTCTCCTCTCATGCGCATTCCGCTCAATTCGGCCACCTCGGCGAAGCGACGCCAGGCACCTATGATTTAATCACATTTCAGATTAAAGTTATAGGCAGAGTGAACCAGACGGTCCAAGATGGCGTCGGCCACCGTGGGGTTGCTGATCGCCTGGTGCCAGCTGTCTAAAGGCAGCTGGCTGGCAATGATAATCGAGCATTTGCCCTGGCATTCTTCGATCACCTCCAAAAGGTCTTTGGCCTCGGTTTCCGTGGGTGCCGAAAGGCCGAAGTCGTCCAGGATCAGCAGCCGGGCGCGGCCAAGCTTGGTTAAAAGACGGATGTAGGTGCCGTCTACTCTCGATAACCTGATCTCCTCCAGCAGCTTGGGGACCCGGTAGTAATGGGTTTTGTATCCTTGGCGGCAGGCACCGTTGCCAAAGGCGCAAGACAGATAGGTCTTGCCGGAGATCAAAAAGGCAGACGAAAAATGAACTTTGTTATCATCGATGTAGAGACAGCAAATCCGTATATGTCGTCGATTTGCCAAAACGACATTCTATTTTTTCGCTTAAGCAAAGTAGCAAGGCAACGAATCGTAAGTCCATGTCATTCGAGGGTGCTACAGTCAAATCGAAAAGCTCGGCTGCTGTATTCGTTCCTCCAGGCCTCCGCGACCTGCGTTAAGTTCAGCCAGCGGGCGTGCCCAGTGGCGACGTCAGGCTCCAGCGAGCCGATAAACCCGCCCAGCTCCTGTATTTCCTGAGCGGTGAGGCGATCCTGCACCAGGAAAATGGCAGCGGTGTAAAAACCGCCAGCAGGAACGCGACCGGTTTTCACCCTGTTTAATAACTCTGACACACCTGCCTCATCTCCGGTGCAGCCACCGATATAAATCAGGCGGCCCTGCGGATCATCGGTTGTGAAGGAATTACGGTCGAGTGGACGCCATATTCCTGACGAACGATCATCGCTCCCTTGATGCAGCGTAGTAGCCGCGCCCCAAAGAATGTTGGCCTGCCAGAAATATTCGGGGTAGACAGAGCCGCTTATGCCCGCCTTGTGTTTTTCCCAGCCCTGGGGATTGTCCGGTGGGAAGTAAAGAAAGCCGCCCACGGTGTGGCTGGGAGCTACTCCCAACTGCTCGATCAGCGCCGCCACATCGGCGTAGTTGTACTGGGATTCGTGGGCGTGCGGGTCCACTTCCACACCTTTGTCTTCGGCCATCCACTTGACGATGTTCTTGCCTCCGGTATCATTGGTCACATCGCCCTGGTCGTATCTGGCAACGGCCTGCAGGAAGTTCCAGTCAGACTGGAAATCAAGAGCGGCTCCACGAGCGGAAACCGTGTTTACCAGTTGCACAAGCAGGGCCCTGTTTTGCAGATAATAATCGCGGTCGTTGAGATAATCTGGCCGTTTCGCGGAGGGCTCTTCATTATGGCTGACTATGGTCATGCTGACGGTGCCGCCTGCGCTTGGCGAAGCCGAAACAGGTCTGTTTGACGTATCAGGCAAATCTGCAGCCGTAGCTGTTTCGCCGTCGCCTGTTGATTGCTGTGTGGCACAACCGGCAAGTGACGCCATACTGATGATGGCTGCTAGGAGCAGTTGAACCGTGGCAATAATGATTTTTGCTTTTGAAGACATGATTAGCGTTTTGCCCGTCTTTCCGATTTTATCAATTTACTCCTAAAGATCCCGAAGGCTAGAGCTGTCCCTTCCGGCTTTGCCTTAAAAGCTTCGATTGATGCCGGCGTGATGCCGGGTGTTTTTGGGTAATTTGATGTCCATGAACCCCGACGGCGTCCAATGAGTTCGCTGCTGGCCCAGATATCTTCCTTTCTGCCAATTAGGGCCGCTTCACTTCTGCCAACAATTTTCGTTTTACTTGGAGTTCGAGGGAATGCCGGGGCATGTCACACTGGAAACGGCGACGCTCCAAGAGCGGGAGGGCAATGACATCTTGCTTTTGGTCCGTCGCATCGGTGCCTGACCCTTTTGGACAACTCCATTCCAATTTGCGAATTCTCCACTCCACCTTCAGCAGGCTTGACATTTATGAGCGAGTGCCCATATAATTCTGAGCGTTAGCTCATTATTTTATTTCTTTTGGAGTGACCTTCATGATTGAAGTCAAGGATGTGGTCAAATATTACGGGGCTGCCCGCGCTGCCGACGGCGTCTCTTTTGTTGCCCCCGCCGGAAAGGTCACGGCTCTGCTGGGCCCGAACGGCGCCGGCAAGACCACCACGATGCGGATGCTGCTGGGGCTGGCCCGGCCCCGGTCGGGTGCGGCGCTGATCGATGGGCGGCGTTACCAGGACCTGGAAAATCCCAGAAGCATGGTGGGGGCTGCCCTCGACTCAATGGGCTTCCACCCCGGCCGGACCGGCCGTAATCATCTGAGGGTGACGGCCCGCGCCGGCGGCATCCCTGCCGCGCGGGTGGATGAAGTCCTGGACCTGGTGGGCTTGACCGAGGCGGCCGGCCGCCGCGCCGGCGGCTATTCCCGCGGAATGCAGCAGCGGCTCGCCCTGGCGGGCGCCCTGCTGGGCGATCCCAGGGTGCTGATTCTCGATGAACCAAACATCGGCCTTGACCCGGCCGGCATCGCCTGGCTGCGGGAGCTCATGCGCAGCTGGGCCGCGGACGGCCGCACAGTGCTGGTATCCAGCCACGTGCTTTCCGAAGTGTCACTGGTCGCGGACCGGGTCGTGATCATAAACCGCGGCTGCGTGCTGCGTGAGGCCGGAACCGGCGAGCTGGACGGCGCGGGAGCCGTGGTGGTCCGCACTCCGGACACGGACAGGCTCGAGGAGCTGTGCCGTGCGGCCGGCTGGAGCGTCGCCCGGGAGGACACAGACAGGCTGACGATCCGCTCGGTGCCTATTGAGCAGGTGGGCCAGGCGGCCGCCGCGGCCGGAATCGTCATCTACGAGCTCACCACCGAGGCGGGCATGGCGCAACTCGAGCAGCTTTTCCTGGAACTGACCGGTGCGAGTCAGGAGGCGTTGTCATGAGGGCCCTGCTTGGTGCCGAGTTTCTCAAGCTGCGCACCACTCGCACCGCATGGGCGCTGCTGGGCGCCGTCATTGCCATTACTGTGCTGTCGGTTGCCGCCTCCGTAGCCGGCGTGGGCACGAGCAATTTCGACCTGGAATCGGACGAAGGCGTCCGCGCCGTGCTCCACGTGGCGGGCGGCGGCGCCCTCTTCGTCCTGATGCTGGGCATCATCGTCACCGCCGGTGAATACCGCCAGAACACGGCGGTGGACACCTTTTTGACCACTCCCAGGCGAACGCGCGTGCTGATGGCCAAGCTGGCGACCTCAATGGCGACCGGCGTCGTGTTCGGCGTGGTGGCCGCCGTCGTCGCCATCGCCACGGCCGGCATCGCCTATAGATCCAGGGGGCTGGCGTTTCCCCTAGGGACCGTACTAGTCTGGCAGATCCTGCTCGGCGCCATCGTCTACGCCGCCCTTTTCGGCGGCCTGGGCGCTTCCATCGGCAGCCTGATCCGCAACCAGGTCGCCGCCATCATCGGCACGATCGCCGTGGTGATCGTCGCCGAACCCATGGTCTTTGTGGTAAGCCCTGGGGTGGGGCGATGGCTGCCGGCGGCTCTGGGACGGGCCGTCGTGAGCGACCCGGGCGGGAATTTCCTCAGTCAACCGGTCGCGGGAGTGATGCTTTTCCTCTATGTGACAGTGATCATGATAGCCGCCGCCGCCATCGAGCGCCGTCGAGATGCCTAGGCCGCTTCCGGTTCATATCCAGGAAGCTACAGGCGGTGAAGCGGAAGCCGTGCGCGACCACATTCTCGACGCCGCCTACCGGGTAATAGTCGCCAGGGGGCTTTCAGGCGCCAGCACCCGCGCAGTCGCCGCTGAGGCCCAGATCGGCGCCGGGACCATCTACAACTATTTTGACAACCGGCTCCAGCTACTGGCTCGTGCCATACTCCGGCGCATCGAGCTGCTGTCCCGGCCGGTCAGCGGCCTGCCCGGAAGAGCTGGAAAATATACGGTCGCCGCCAATCTTCGCCACTACGCTCGCCGCATCAGCCCCACCCTGGACGAGCTGGTGCCGCTCAGCGCCGCCGTCTTTTCGGACCCCGAGCTGCTATCCGTGATGAGGGTTGAGCATGCAAATGCGAAAGCGATTCATGGTTCGGTTAATATTCTCATTCAGTATCTGCATGCCGAACAGAAAGCGGGGCGGATAAGCGCAACGGCCGACTGCCTGGCTGCGGCTGCCGTGGTGTTTCGAGTCTGCCACGACCAGGCGTTTCACCGCTTCCTTCAGAACGAGAAGACGCCGCCAAAAGTCTTCTTCCGGGAAATAGATTTCGTGGCGGGGGCGCTGACATCGGGGGGCGGTGACACACGCTCGTGACCCACAGCAGAGGCCAATGGCTCGAGCGCAATCATTAGGGAACCGGCTCAAGAAAATCCCCGGTTCTCCGGCAAGCAAACCTCAGCAGCAGCTGCCGGACTCGCCCCCGCTGTCGCAGCCGCAGGAGGGCTCCCCACCGGTAATCATGCCGTTGATGATCGCAGCGGCGCAGCCGACACCGGCGTCCACGGTGATGGCGCCGGATTCGCAATTGAGCTGGCAGGCGCCGCACTCCATGCAGCGGTCCCTGTCGGTAATCCGCGCCCGTTTGTCCTCCATGACAAAGACCTGGTGCGGGCAGACTTCCACACACTGGCGGCAGCCCGTGCATTTTTCGATGTCATATTCCAGCGTCGCGACGTCCGCC
>JAJYLK010000104.1:0-958 GCA_021787775.1 Actinomycetes bacterium
GCCTTGAGGCCACCCGCCTCCAACTCGATGCGGCCGGCGGTGAGCCCGTATTCGAAACGGGGAGCGAAGTCCATCTCCATTTCCACGCGGCCAGAGACCCCGCGCACCAGCCGCAGCAGCATGTGCGGCGATCGCAGGCCGATCTCATGTCCACGGGCGCCCGGTTCCAGCGCCAGGGCGTCCACCAGCTCGACTTCCCCCTCCGCCGTGGTGAAGACCGTCCTCAGCACCAGGCTGTCGCGCTCGTAAGCGCGCGCCGCCGTATAGGGCGCGGCCGGAGCGATGCGCCAGTTGCCGGCACCGGGATCAAGCAGGCGTGCGAACACCGACGGCGAATCAAAACGGATGGCGCAGAACCAGTCGATGGAGCCGTCCAGGTTGACCAGCGCCGATGACTGGCAGTCGGACAGGAACGCGTAATCGCTAATTTTCATGGAATATACATACCGCAACTCGACACCAGATTAAACTGCCAGCCGTTTCTTCTCCCGCACCAGCGGGGAAATCCGGATATAGCTGGAATAGTTTAGGGTACCGGCGCCAATTCTTCCCAGCGGGGATATCCGGGAAAACTGATGGGAAAGGTTTGCCGGGTTAATTTTTCCCCGCCTGCGGGGATATCTGAAATGGCCAGACGAGGAGCATGCATGAAAAAGGTTGATCTGATCGTCATCGGCGCCGGCCAGGGCGGCGTGCCGCTGGCGGTGAACATGGCCCGCGCCGGGAAAGACACCGTCATATTCGAAAGGGACGCTCTCGGCGGCAGTTGCCTCAATTACGGCTGCTACCCCTCGAAAACTTTCCTGGGAGCGGCGCATGAAGCCGGCGTCGTCCGCCATGCTGCCGGCTTCGGCGTCAGGATGCGGGCGGAGGTCGATTTCGGAGTCCTGATGCAGCGCGTGCGCGGCAAGCGTGACTCCAGTTATATCAGGAAGGCGCTGGAAAAGGCGGGCGTGCG
>JAJYLK010000104.1:968-4994 GCA_021787775.1 Actinomycetes bacterium
GCGGTGAGACATACCAGGCAAAAACGGTCGTCATCAATACAGGCAACGCCCCGGCGATACCGCCGATCCCCGGCCTGGAGGGCACGCCCTACATGACCTATGTGAACTTCTGGGACCTGACCGAGCTGCCGCCGCGCATCCTCATCATCGGCGGCGGTTATATCGGTGTCGAGCTGGGCCAGGGACTGGCGCGCCTCGGCGCCCAGGTGCACATCATCGACAACATGGGCCGTATCGTCTCGCGCGAGGAGCCGGAGTTGAGCCATGAGCTCGCCAAAGCGCTGGAAGCGGACGGCGTCCGTTTCCACCTGTGCAAGACTGTCGAGCGCGTCGAACACGCCGGCGGCCTATTCACCGTCTCGCTCGATGGTCCGCAACAGCTGCAGGGCGAGGCGCTGCTGGTGGTTGCCGGCCAGAAAGCCAACACGGAAGCGCTCGACTGCCAGGCCGCGGGCGTCGAGCTGACCGGCGGCGGTTACGTCAAGGTGAATGCGCAGCTGGAATCCACCTGTCCCGGCGTCTATGCCATAGGTGACGTAACTGGACAACCTGCGTTCACACATGTCTCCTGGGAGGATTTCCGCCGCCTGATGTCGATCCTGAGCGGCGGCGACCGCCGGCAGATGGACCGGGTGCTCGGCTACGCCTTCTTCACCGATCCGGAGGCCGGCCGCTGTGGCATCACCATGGATCAGGCCGAAGAGCGGGGCCTCGACGCGCGCGCGGTGACGCTGCCACTGGAGCGGGTGGCGCGCAACCGGCTGACGGACCGCACCGACGGCTTTTACCGCCTCGTCGTGGACAACAAGAGCGGCCGCATCCTGGGCGCGACGCTGGTGGGTCCCAGCGCCAGCGACCTGGTGCATGTCTTCATCGACCTGATGGAGGTGGGCGCCACCTGGCGCGACCTGGAGCGCGCGGTCCACATCCATCCCACCTTTGCCGAAGGTCTGCCGACGCTGGCGCGGCAGCTGACCCGGATGAAGTAAGAGGCGAGAAGTTCAGACGTGATAGCCGGGGCAAGCTCTGAAGCTGAGACTCCGCCCTATAGCGTCTCCGATCCGCCCTGCTTGTGGATGTTTCCCTCATCGTCGATCTTGATGACCTGGCGCCGCTGTGCCAGCGGCATCAGGATAAGCGTATTGACGATGCCGGCGGTGATCAGCGCGCTGGAGATATAAAACCCTTCCTTGACGTCCATATAGCGGTTGCCCATCTGGACATAGATGTTGCCGGCCATGGCCGCCATCCCCAGCCAGACGATAAGCGTCAACCACCACCGGGCAACAAAGCGCTTCGGCGACATGACGATCGGTGCCCCGAATTCTTTCCTTTTCCTCCGGTAGTTAGCCTGGGCCGCCCTCTTCCGGGCACGTATCCCTAAAGGCATCCGCGGCTTCAGCTGCCGTGGAGAGGCCAGCAGCAGGACGATGGCGCCGAACCAGAGCGCTGCCGGCGAGAAGGCATACTGGGTTGCCGACAGGCCCCAGAGCATCCTGTTGCCCTGCAGATCGCTGATTGTGTGCGTGCCGTAGGCGCCGCCATAGGACGCGACGGAAATGACCAGGAAGAGGCCGGTGACCGCAAAAAGTGAGTAAACGGCCACCTGCAGCGCCCTAGTGCCCGCGAATGCCGTCATCGTCCAGGTGGTTGGCGTGAGCGCGGGCGCGGTAGCTGGCGGCTCAACCGCTGGCTCTGCCGGAACCGCGTCCACGGCTGGATTATCGGCCGCTCCGGCAGCAACCGCGGCCGCCTCTGGCGGCGCCACCGCCTCTGTGGCAGCCTCCCCGGCCTCAGACCCGCCCAGGTAATTACTGACCAGGTGGACGTCCATGACCTCGCCGCCATTGCACTCGGCACACCTGCCCGCGGCGGTGATGGGTACGATCTTCCGGCAGTTTTGACAGAAACCTTTCCTGACAACCTCGAAACGCGCGCCGCAGTACTGGCACTGCAGCGCTTCCAGCTCGATGTCTTCCGCGCAATCAGGGCATTTCCTGAAAGACCTGTTCCCGGCTACACTCACAGCTATCGCCTCCGTTCTGGTTTCGCCTTAAGAGCTCGTGCTTAAGACACTTTCCAAAAGAAAAAAAGGTAAACTGCCGGCCTGGGGAAGCTCAGTGATATTTTCCCCGGCTGCCGCGGCGCTCCGGTTTGAAGTCAGGCCGGTGAACGTGAAATCATTAGCATCCATGAGCGACACCCTCAAACAAAGAACCCGCGTCATCGCCATGATCGGCGCGCTGCTGGCAATGCTGCTGTCAGCGCTGGATCAGACGATCGTGGCTACAGCGCTGCCGCAGATCGTCAGGGAGTTCAACGGCCTGCAGCACCTGAGCTGGGTTTATTCATCCTACCTGCTGGCCTCGACCGTGACCATACCCATCTATGGCAAGCTCTCCGACATCTATGGTCGCCGCAACTTCTTTCTGGGCGGCATCGTCATTTTCCTCGTCGGCTCGGCCCTGAGCGGCCAATCGCACTCGATGCTGGAGCTGATCCTGTTCAGGGGGCTGCAGGGAATCGGCGCCGGCGCCATCATGGTCAATTCGATCGCGCTGATCGGCGACCTGTTCACGCCAGCGGAACGCGGCCGCTGGCAGGGGCTGATCGGCGCCGTCTTTGGCATCGCCAGCATCGCCGGGCCGCTGATGGGCGGCTGGCTCACCGACAACATCAGCTGGCGCTGGATCTTCTACATCAACCTGCCGCTGGGAGCGCTGGCGCTGATCGTGATCGCGACGATGCTGCCAAAGATCAAGCCGGAGGCCATGGAGCGCTCGATCGACTACTGGGGCGCCATCTCGCTGGCCCTGGCGCTGGTGGCGCTGCTGCTGGGCTTCGTCTGGGGCGGCAGCGAGTATCCCTGGCTTTCGCCGCAGATCATCGGCCTGTTCATGGCCTGCGGCGCGTTCCTGCTGCTGTTCATGGTCATGGAGGAGCATGCCCGCGAGCCGATCCTGCCACTGGGGCTGTTCAAGCAACGTGCGCTGAGTGTATCCTCGGCTGTGACCTTCCTGGTATCATTTGCCATGTTCGGCGCGGTTGCCTTCCTGCCGCTCTATGCCCAGAGCGTGGTAGGCTTCTCGGCCACCAACTCCGGGCTGGCGCTGACGCCGCTGATGCTGGGCGCCGTCTTCTCCAGCACGATCGCCGGCCAGGTGATCAGCCGCCGGGGAACCTACAAGGCGGTGGCCATCGGCGGCATGGTGCTGTCGGTGATCGGCATCTATCTCCTCTCCCGCCTGACGGCGGATACCTCAAAGCTGGAGCTGGTGGAGTACATGACGCTGCTGGGCCTGGGGATAGGCGTGTCCTTCCCCATCTACACGATCGTGGTGCAGAGTGCCTTCGACCGCAGCAAGCTGGGCGTGGTCACCGCCGCCATCCAGATGTTCCGCAATATCGGCAGCACCGTCGGCATCGCCGTGATGGGCAGCCTGATGAACAACGCCCTCGCCGGCAAGCTGGCCGGGCTCGGCACCAACCCCTTCGTGCAGACGGTCAGGCAGATCAACCCGGCAGCGCCGCTGACGCACATCACCACCGATACGCTGCAGAGTTTTCTCGCCGGAGAAGGCCAGCGGGGACTGCAGAAAGTCGTGGCCAGCGCGCCGGCGGCGCAGCAGGCGCAGCTGCAGCAGGGGTTTGCCAGTTTCCTGCAGACGCTAAAGGATGCGCTGGCCGGCTCCATCAGCGGCGTCTTCTACGTCACCATCTTCCTGATGCTGGCGGCGCTGGCGATCGTGCTGCTGCTGCCGGTGATCAATCTGCACCCGATGAAGAAGCGCCCGCTGCCGGAAGAGATCGGCGTGGAGGTGGAAGCCGAACTGATGCTCTCCGAGGCGGAAGACGAGCCGGAGTTATAGCTACAAAAAGGCGCCCCGTGAGGCGCCTGCATGATTACAACCAATCCTGTTCGAGCCCGCTTTGCGCGGCTATTTGCTGCCGCTACTCCACCAGCTCCAGGAAGACCATCTCGGCGGCGTCGCCGGGACGGGGGCCGATGCGGACGATGCGGGTGTA
>JAJYLK010000105.1 GCA_021787775.1 Actinomycetes bacterium
GCCTCAAGCGCCCCCATCTCCTCCAGCACGTCCTCGGGCAGCGTTTCCGGCACCCGCCTGAGCTCCGTCACAACGCCCTCCACCTCTTCGGCGCCTCCCGCCGCCGCCTGCATCATGCGGTGCAGATGGCCATACATCGAGTAATAGACAAGCAGAATCTTCATCGCCGGCCTCCTTGTAATCACGGTAATATAGTTAACTTCCCGCTTCGAAGGGGCTTTGAAACGCTGGCGCGGATGTCACTTTAGGGTCAATCGACAGCGAGGGTGCGCGGATATGCGGTCAGCACCTCCGGGCCTTCGGCGCCGGCCGCGACCGTGTCCTCAACCATCAAGCCCCAGTCGCCGGCCGACAATCCGCGACTGCCCACGGCAAGGACAGTGTTTTTTTTCAGCGGTTCCTCCGCTTCCGGCTCGCCACCGGCTCCGGTTTCCGGTCCGCGGCCGCCGGAGGGGAACGGCGCTTCGCGGGTTTCGATGCCGATGCCATGAACCGGCCGGCCGAAGATGTGCTTCTCGTGGCCGGCCTCGCGCAGCAGCCGGTGGAAATTGCCTTCCAGCTCGGCCAGCGTCACGCCGGCCCTTGTCATGGCGGCGGTTTCCTGCTGCGCCAGGGTGAGCACGGCGAACGCTTCCTCCTGTTCGGTATCAGGTCGGCCGGCACAGACGGTACGGCCAAGCGCGGCGCAGTAGCCGTTCACGACAGGGTGGAGCGCGATCGTCACCAGCTCGCGGCCGGCGATCTTTCGCGACGCAGGCAGGGGCCGCGCCATGGCCGTGCGCGGCCCGGAGCCGATACAGGTGTGCCGGAAGCCTTCCGCGCCCTCGCGGCGCATGGCGTACTCGGCTTCGGCCGCCACCTCCACTTCGGTCGCTCCCGGCCTGACCGCCTCCGCCGCGGCAGACATGCCGGCGCCGGCCACACGGGCGGCGGCGCGCATAAGGTCGATCTCAGCGCTGTCCTTGACCGCGCGCTGGCGGTCGACCAAAAAATCGCAGTCTCCGATACTCACCTCTTCTCCCCTGACCTCCGGAGCGGCCAGCAGCTGCGCCAGCCCGTGGGAGAGCCACGAGTACTCGATACCGATCGACTTGATCCCTTCGGGCTGGAAATGTTTGAGCAGGGAAACGATGCTGCCGATCATGGCGCCGGTGCCGTCGAATGACTTAAGGTAGTCGAATGTGGCGCTGGCGCGCGCTTGCGCTTCGTCGCTGGCAGGCACGCCCAGGGCCACCTCCCCCTGTTTGGTCACCATCACGTATGAACCCGGGATCGTGGCGCCAGTGCAGTAAAAGACGTTGGCCGGACGCATCAGGATGAGAACATCGAACCGGTTCTTCCAGTCGCGCCGCATCAGCTTGCCGATATCCGCCAGCCGCCACAGGTGGGTTTCCATATTTCCAGGCCTCCTCAGCCTTGCAGTTGAATGTCTCCGGAAGCATTGCGCTTCCATCATCGCTTCCGGTAATGCTAACCGAGGCGGGCGTCAAAGAGAAACCGGCCGTTGTCAAGCACCGGCTTGATATCGGCAACCGGCGTGCCGTCGATCGCCTCCAGCGGCGCCACTTTGAGCCTGTTCCCATTTATCGATAATACCTTGACCCGGTGCAGGCCCAGCGGATTGGGCCGGTCCGGCGAACGCGTGGCAAACACTCCGGTCAGGGGAGCCTCGCGGTTGCGACGAGGATGCACTTTCAGCACATCGCGGCGCGCACGGTGCAGCCAGGTAAGCAGAATGACCTCGCTGCCAGGGCCGATGCCATCGAGCCCATCCACATAATCAGGATATACCTCCAGCCAGGCCTCGGCGCCACCTTCGCGTCCCTGCCGCGGTGCCTCCTCACGGTCGGCCAGGGAGGAATGGATCACGCCGATCGGTGTGATCGCCGCTTTGGCGTCGGAAGATCGGGGCGCGGGATATTCTTCTGCCCGCACGGCGCTCCCGGCCGGCGTCCCCTGGTGAAACAGCAGCGCCCAGCCGGTCTCCGTGCGCCGCCAGAGCGAACTGCGCAGCGCCTGCGCCTGGGCATCGCCGGGGCCGCGCCGGATGCTGCGGTAGGTCACCAGCACCAGGTCCGGCTCCAGCGCCCGCGCCAAAAAATCGTGCAGCGAGACGCTGCCGCCTTCCGCCAGCGCCAGCGTCTCGGCAGCGCCCTGCCTGTCATAGACTTTACCCGATGCGCCGATCTCGAAAAACTCCTCTGCCAGCAAAGCCATGACCTGCCTGCGGTCGGCGCGCACACCGGGCTGCAGCAGGCGCAGCTCCAGCTCCTGGAGCTCATTTATTTCTGCCGCCGTGATTTTTACGCTACGCGGTATTTCCATCATGCCCGGAACTGATCGCGAGTACCGTCAGCCGCCGGTCACAGTCCGCCACCTCCGGCTAATGCTCGCTTTGACGCCATTATAACAATGCTGAAACCAGTTAATTTTGATACTCTTTACTCAAATAATGCCCGGCGTCGTGTGCGACAGCGGTTTTTCCCGGCGACTAAAAACGGTAGCATAACGGCCTGCCGCGCATCTTAAGACAGGCCGGGCGCATTGGCATGGACCGGCCCGACACCTGAAGACAGGCCGAGCGCATTGGCGCACATAGACCGGCTGCGGTAGCACCATAGAGGAACGCTAATCACTGATTCGATAGACAAATTGATCCGCGAACAGCTGGCCGAGCTCGGCCTTTCCAGCCGCGGCAAGGTGCACCGCAACCTGCCACCAGCGGAGCTGATCGCCCGTTCGCTGGCGCGCGGCGAAGGTATCCTGGCGGCGAACGGAGCACTGGTTGTCAAAACTGGTGAGCCCTCTGGCCGTTCACCTGACGACCGCCTGATCGTGGAAGAAGACAGCGCCGAGGATGTCTGCTGGGGCGATTTCAACGAAGCCTGTCAGCCGGCGCTTTTTGACCGGCTGCTGGACAAGGCGCGTGGCTACCTGTCAGACCGCGAGCTGTATATCTTCGATGGCTTCGCCGGCAACGAACGCACATACCGGCTGCCGATCCGGGTGGTCGCCGATGCGACCTGGCACGCGCTTTTCGCCAACACGCTGTTCGTCAGGCCGACCCAGATCGAGCTGGACGATTTTACGCCCAGCTTCACCGTGGTCAATTGCGGCACGCTGAGGGCCAATCCCGAATTCGACGGCACCCGCTCCGCCGTGTTCGTCGGCATCAGCTTCACCCGCAAGCTGGTGCTGATCCTGGGCAGCATGTACGGCGGCGAGATGAAGAAAGCAATCTTCTCCGTGATGAATTATCTGTTGCCATCGCGGGGGGTCCTGCCGATGCACTGCTCGGCTAACGTGGGGGAATCCGGCGACGTGGCGCTGTTCTTCGGCCTCTCCGGGACGGGAAAGACAACGCTTTCCGCCGATCCAGGCCGGCGGCTGATCGGTGACGACGAGCATGGTTGGAGCGACCACAGCATCTTCAATTTCGAGGGCGGCTGCTACGCCAAAACGATAAACCTTTCGCGCGACACCGAGCCACAGATATACAGGGCAATCAGGTTCGGCTCGATCCTCGAGAATGTCGTGGTTGACCCGCAGACAAGGACCATCGATTACGATTCCGACCTGCTGACGGAAAATACGCGCGCGACTTACCCGATCGATCACATCCCCGGCGCCGTCCTCGGCGGCGTCGGCGACCATCCGCGCAACGTGTTCTTCCTTACCTGTGACGCCTTCGGTGTGCTGCCGCCAATCTCGAAGCTGACGCCGGAAATGGCAAGCTACCACTTCCTGTCAGGATTCACAAGCAAAGTGGCCGGCACCGAGGTCGGCGTCGTCCAGCCGCGACCGACCTTCTCCGCCTGTTTCGGCGCGCCGTTCATGCCGCTGCACCCGTCGCGCTACGCCTCCATGCTGGCCGAACGGCTGAGCCTGCATGAGACCGACTGCTGGCTGGTGAACACCGGCTGGTCGGGCGGTTCATACGGCGCCGGCAACCGGATGAGCATCGATCTGACGCGGTCGCTGATCAGGGCGGCGCTCGATGGATCGCTGGCCGGAGCCGTATTCGCCCCGCACCCGGTCTTCAGGGTACTGGTTCCCGGCGAATGCCGGGGCGTGCCGGCCGAAGTGCTCGACCCGCGCGCGACCTGGGCCGACCATGATGAATACGACCGCGTAGCGCGGCAGCTGGCGCAGATGTTCCGGGACAACTTCGAGCAGTACGCGGCGTTCGTCCCCGCGGAGGTGCTGGCGGCGGGGCCGCAGGTGCCAGAATAGATTCACATGCTGGATAACCTGCAGTAGATCGATCCGGCATGCCAAATAAAGAACGTCCTCGCGCGATTCGGCCCGCCGATGATAACCTGCGATACTTCCTCGATTGAAAGGTGTCTGATCCCCAGACCAAGGACATCGGCCTATCTGTGTTGAATATTGACACTATCACTTATATTTCCAGCATCAACCCAACAATGCGGAGGGACGTACTGATGAACAAAAGGTTTCTTGCAGTGGCACTTTTTTCGTTGGCAGTCCTGTTACCTGTCTCGCTTATTCAAACGGGTTGCGGTTCGAGCAGCAATGCGTCGGGAAAGGCAAAAACCGCGAGCACCTCCACCGGCAGCAACCTGAGCGCCAAGCAGCTCTACCGGCAAGCTCTGGCCAAGGCGGTGAGTGTCGATGGAAGCAAGACCTCAGGAAAAGTCGAGGTGGATTCCGACTCGACCAAACTCAATGGCCAATTCACTGGCGCCGCGGGAAACCTACGCCTTCAGGGAAATATGGCTATCGATATGAATGTTCATGGTATTCCAGTTTCGGTGTCAGCAGACATCATCGGCATCGGCACCGGCAAAACCGGACAGGCAGACTTGTACATGAAGTTTGCGAATATCTCGGCCTCTGGCGCACACAAGCAGCAACTGGAAGCGGTCTTTGCCCCTGTTCTCAATAAATGGGTGAAGACGAATGACGACAAGCCGGACAAGCCCACGACTTTTGAAAGTTCCGGCGAGCTGGCAACCCAGGACATCG
>JAJYLK010000106.1 GCA_021787775.1 Actinomycetes bacterium
CGCGACGATCGCCAACCCGGCGGAACTGGCGGCGGCGCTGACGGGGATGGATTTCGAGCTGGTGTCCGGCGACGGCTCCCCCAGCGGCGAGCGCCAGATCGTCTTCTGGAACCCTCCACTGCTGGATGAATCGCTAGGGATCCGCAAGAGCACCTTCGGCGAAAGCTCGATGCTGTTTGCCGAGCTCCTGAAGAAGAATGCCCGCACGATCGTCTTTACGCGCACCCGCAAAGGCACCGAGCTGGTCTACAAATACGCCCGCGGGTTGCTTGAGGACAAGCGGCCGAAGCTGGCCGGAGCGATCGCTCCTTACCGCGGCGGATATACCCCGGGCCAGCGGCGGCAGATCGAAAAGGCCCTGTTCGACGGGAAGCTGCTGGGGGTGGTCTCGACCAGCGCCCTGGAGTTGGGCATCGACGTCGGCGGCATCGACGCGGTCATCTCAGCGACTTTCCCCGGCACCGTCGCCAGCCTCCGGCAGCAATGGGGACGCGCCGGCCGCGGCGGCCAGCAGAGCCTGGCGGTCTTCATCGCCGGCATCGATGCCCTGGATCAGTACTTCATGACGCACCCGGAACAGCTGCTGGAACGGGACGTCGAATCTGCCATCCTGGATTTCAGCAACGAGCAGATCTTCGCCGGGCACCTGAAGGCGGCGGCGTTCGAAGCCCCGCTGACTTCCGCAGACAGCGCATTCTTCGGCCCGGAGATGGCGGCGGCCGCCAGGCGGCTGGCCGATGCCGGCGAACTCCGGCGGACGGGCGGCAGCTTCACCTGGGCAAAGCCGGAATTCCCCGCAGCAGCGGTCTCGCTGCGCTCCTCTTCGGCGGATTCATTCACGATCGTCGAGCAGGGCACCGGCAATATCCTGGGACAGGTCGAGGCCGAGCGCGCTTTTATCTTCGTCCATCCGGGCGCCGTCTACCTGCACCTGGGGGAGACTTATCAGGTCGACCGCCTCGACCTCGCGGGCCGGGTGGCGCTGGTGAAGCGGGTCCTGGTTGATTATTACACGCAGCCGAAGAAGGAGACCGACGTCGGGATCGAGGAGCGCACCCTGGTCAGGCGCGCCGGAGGCGTAGAGCTGTCCTTCGGCAAGCTGCTGGTGACCGAACAGGTGACCGCCTTCCAGAAGAAACAGCTGTCCGACAACCAGGTGCTGGAGATCATCGAACTCGAGCTGCCGGCGCAGAACTTCCGCACCGAGGGACTGTGGTTCACGCTGCCGGAGAAGATCGCCGGCGCCGTGGAGCCGCAGGACCTGCCGGGCGGACTCCACGGTGCCGAACACGGCCTGATCGCGCTCCTGCCACTGTTCGCCATGTGCGACCGCTGGGACATCGGCGGACTGTCAACCGAGTATCAGTGGCAGACCGGCGGTCCCAGTATTTTTATCTATGATGGGCATCCGGGAGGCATCGGCATCACCCGCGCGGGCTTCCACCGGTTTGAAGAGCTGGTGGCAGAAGCCCGGAAACTGATCGAGAGCTGTCCCTGCCAGACAGGTTGTCCCTCCTGTATACAATCGCCCAAATGCGGGAATCTGAACGAGCCGCTGAGCAAGCAGGGCGCGATCAGCCTCCTGGCGGGGATGGGCGGCAACTGAAGCCGCGGCAAGGATTCATCGGCGCCGGCCGTAACGGTGAAGCCGGCGTTGGAAACCGGCCCGGCCGGCAGACCTTAATTCTGACCTGATTCATCAGATTTAATAGCAAATGTCAGGGTATTGTCAAATTAAAAAATCGGTGCTATGCTTCATTTCCTGTTCCGGTACAAAGCGCCGGGGCAGGGTCCACAAATATTTGCTGGGACACGTACGAGGCACTAGGAGGTGGGGATGAAAACGGGGACCAAGGACATGTACAGCAAGCCGCTGCTCGTAAAGCACTCGAATCTGAAGGAAATCACCTTCGATTGCGTCAACTGGCAGTGCAGCGTCGTCGTGCCCAATCAGCCTTAGGGAAAAACGGCGCCAGAAAGAAAAAGGACGGTCTTCAGACCGTCCTTTTTTCGTAAACTTTTCCGAACCGGCGCCCGCTGCGCAGGATCAGGTCCAGTAACCGCCGCCATCAGCCCCGGCTTCGCGGCGGACCTCCTCGAGGATCGCGGCGCCACCGTTTTCATGAAGCCGCCGCGCCAGGGTCTCCCCCAGCTGCTCGGCATCGCCCCGCGGGCCTTCCAGCGAGTCGCGCACGGATTTCGTGCCATCCAGAGAACCAAGAAACGCCTTCAGCTCCAGCTGCCCGCCGGATACCCGCGCATGCGCTCCGATCGGCACCTGACAGCCTCCCTCCAGCCAGCGCATCAACGCCCGTTCAGCCGCCACGGCATCGGCCGAGTCGGCATCGTTCTGCGCCTTGACCAGTTGCCTGGTGAACGAATCTTCCTTCCTGATCTCAATCGCGATCACACCCTGGCCCACCGCAGGTACCATCTCGTCTGCGGAAAAATGGAACGAGATGCGGTCCTCGCGCTCCAGCCGCTTGACGCCGGCAGCCGCCAGGATGGTGCCGTCGAGGCCCAGTTCCTCGATCTTGGCGATCCTGGTATCAACATTCCCCCTGATATCAACTATGTCCAGTTCTGGCCTGAGCGCCAGCAGCTGCGACCGCCGCCTCAGGCTGCTGGTGCCGATCCTGCCGCCAGCGGGGATCTCGAGCAGACTCCTGGCCTTTCCCAGGAAGACATCGCGGGGATCCTCGCGCTTGCCAAAAGCGCCGATCGTCAACTCGTCAGGCAGGATGGTGGGCAGGTCCTTCGAACTGTGGACGGCCAGATCGATCTCGCCATCGAGCAGCGCCTTCTCTATCTCCTTGACGAACAGTCCCTTGTCGCCAATCCTGGAGAGCGGCGAATCGAGGATCTTGTCGCCCGAGGTGATGATCTTCTTGATTTTGACCGACAGATCGACATGTTGTGTCTGCAGGGACCACGCTACCAGCCTCGCCTGATACATCGCCAGATCGCTGCCGCGCGTGCCCAGTACGATCTGGCGGGAGGTGGCATCAGTACTCATCTTTCTCCGTTTTTCGCAGTTTCGACCGGCTCATGCCGGAAGCCTTGTTGCTGCCGTTCAGCCCGAACAGGCGGCGCATCGACTCCACATAAAGGTATCCACCGCGTTCGTTCGATGCTTTTTTCAGTTCGACCGTGGGATCGTGCAGGAGCTTGTTGACAATCGCCGCTGCCATCGCCTCGATGCGGTTGCGATCCTTGTCCGAGAGCTGGCCGTCGAACCTGGCCAGCGCTTTGGCCAGTTCGGCCTCCTTGACCTCTTCCGCCATCTCCCTCAGCGCCGTGATCGTCGGCACCACATCCAGCGTTCCGAGCCAGCGGCTGAAATTCTCCACTTCCTCGGCGATGATCTTCTCGGCCCTCCTGGCCTCTTTCTGGCGCGCCCCGGCGTTCGCCTCCGCGGCCTCCTGCAGGTCGTCGATGTCGTAGAGAAAGGCGTTGTAGACATCATTTACGCCGGGATCGATATCCCGGGGGACGGCGATGTCGATGAAAAATATCGGCCGGTTATGACGCTGGCGCATGGCCCGCTCGACCTCACCCTTGCGCAGCACATAATGCGGCGCCCCGGTGGAGCTGATGACGATATCGGCCAGCGGCAGATAATCGGTCAGCTCATCGAAAGGAATGGCGGCGCCGCCCCATCTGGCGGCCATCTCTTCCGCGCGGCTGTAAGTGCGGTTGCCGACGAAAATGCTGTTGATGCCATGCGAGAGCAGATGCGTGGCGGTCAATTCGCCCATTTTACCGGCGCCCAGCAGCAGCACGGTCTTGCCCTCCAGTTCATCGAAGACTCTTCGCGCCATCTCGACCGCGACGGAAGAGACCGATACCGGGTTCTCGCCGATGGCGGTCTCCGTACGCACCCGTTTGCCCACTTCGAGCGCGTGCCGGAAGAGCCGGTTAAGGAGCACGCTCGTGCTTTCCTGCTTGTGAGCGAGATGATAGGCCGCCTTAATCTGGCCCATGATCTGGGCCTCACCCACCACCATCGAGTCGAGGCTGGAAGCCACCTTGTACAGGTGGCGCACCGCGCTCTCGCCCTCGTGGAAATAAGAACATTCCTCCAGGTCACGACCGTCGACACCGCTATGCCCGGCGAGTGCTGCCAGCACCTCGGTATAGCCGTTCTCCGGCCGGGGCACCACCATGTAGACCTCGGTGCGGTTGCACGTGGAAAGCGGCACAACCTCCAAAACGCCGGCTCCTTCAAGAAGCCGGCGCGAGAGCGCGCCACATCCATCCCCGTCGAGTGAAACCTTTTCGCGCAACTCCACGGAGGCTGTTTTATGATTTACGCCAAATACCGCGAGATGCATCTGTCAATCTCCGCCTGGGCGGCGATATCGCCGCCAGCCTTAAGAACGCCGGCGAGATCCAGTCCCGCCAGCTCGCCCAGACACTCCTGCTTTCGCCGCTCGTCCGTGAACTGAGCCAGCACGCGCCGCCGCGCCTTGCCCAGCAGCACAAGTGCCTGGGACCACTCCTGGGGAAATTCCTCCTCCAGCTGGAGGCGCAAGCGTTTGGCGAGCGCTGGCAGCTCGCCGCCGGTAGACATGGTGAGCATCAGCTCGCCACGCCTGATCGTCGCCGGCACGAAAAAATTGCACTGCTCCGGCTTGTCCACCACGTTGAGCAGCAAATGCCGTGCGTGCGCCTCTTCCTCGACAGCCCGGTTGGTAGTGTCGTCGTCGGTGGCCGCGATCACCAGGAAAGAGCCCTCGAGATCGCCCCAGCGATACGGCCGGGCCACATGCTCGAAACGGCCGTGCAGTGCTTCAAACCCCTCGTCGATGAACGGCGAAACGAGTTTGACTCCGGCGCCGCACTCAAGCAGGCTCTCTACCTTGCGCAGCGCCACTCGGCCGCCGCCGATAACGGTACAGGGACGACCGTCCACCTTCAGGTTGACGGGATAAAGCGGCAAAGTCTCCTCCTACACTTTTGCGTAAG
>JAJYLK010000107.1 GCA_021787775.1 Actinomycetes bacterium
GCTGGAGTACATCACGCTCGAAGGCCTGCAGCGGGCCGTTGGCATGCCGAAGGAACGCTTCTGCCGCGCCTGTTTCACCGGCAAATATCCCGTTGACATCCCTGAAGATGTGAAGGGCAGCAAGCACCGCTTCGAACAGGTCGAGCAGGGACCGGCCGGGGAAAAGAAGCGCCGGGCCCAGGCAAAAGCAGAGCCGGCCGGGGAAAAGAAGCGCCGGGCCCAGGCAAAAGCAGAGCCGGACGCCGGCGGCAATGACGGCAAAGCGGCGCCGAAGCGCAAAACCAAGAAGGAGCCGGTGGCATAAGCGGAGACGCGAAAGAGCGTCTCACCTACGCCGGAGCGGGTGTGAACATCGATGCCGGCGCTGAGGTGGTGGAGCGCATCCGCGGCGCGGTAAGATCCACCCGCGGCGGCCTCAACATCATCGGCGGCCTCGGCGGATTCGCCGGGCTTGTCGAACTGCCACACCTGAAGAATCCCGTCCTGGTCTCGGCCACCGACGGCGTCGGCACCAAGGTGCTGATCGCCGAGGCGCTGGGCCGCTACGATACCGTCGGCATCGACCTGGTGGCGATGTCGGTCAACGATCTGATCACCACGGGCGCCCGCCCGCTATTCTTCCTTGATTATCTCGCCGTCGGCAGGCTGGACCCCGAAAAGGCGGCCCAGCTGGTGGAAGGCGTTGCCGAGGGCTGCCGCCAGTCGGGCTGCGCGCTTCTGGGCGGCGAGACGGCGGAGATGCCTGACCTTTACACCGGCGGACACTTCGACATGGCCGGATTCGCCGTCGGCGCGGTCGAGAAGGACGCCATCATCGACGGCAGCCGCATCGAGGCCGGCGACGCCGTCATCGGCCTGCCCTCCAGCGGCGTGCACAGCAACGGCTTCTCCCTGGTCCGGAAGATCCTCCAGGTCAACGGCATCGGCTACGGCGACGAGCTGCCGGATGTGGGGCCCGCCGGCGAGGCGCTGCTTCAGCCGACCAGGATCTACGCCCGGGATGTGGCGGCGCTGCTTCAGGCCGCCGACGTGCGCGCCATGGCCCACATCACCGGCGGCGGGCTGCCGGAAAACGTTCCCCGGGTGATCCCCGAAGGTCTGACGGCGCGCATCGAACTCTCCCGGTTGCGGACACCGCCGTTATTTGATAGTCTTAGGCGCCTCGGCAATGTCGCTTCCGGCGAGATGCTGCGGACGTTCAACATGGGCATCGGTTTCGTGGCCATAGTAGCCGCCAGCGATGCCGGCAAAGCGCAGGACGCCGTCCCCGGTGCCGTCCGGCTCGGCGAGATCTGTTCCGGAAAAGACCGGATCGAATTCATCAAAGCGTGAAAGGAATCGCTTGAGCCGTTTCCGTCTCGGCGTCCTGGTCTCAGGGTCGGGCACTAATCTCCAGAGCATCATCGAGCGGCTGCACGAGGGCTCCCGGGACATCGAGGTCGCCGTGGTCATCAGCGACAAACCCCGCGCTTACGGCCTCAAGCGCGCGGAGAAAGCCGGCATCGCCACAGCCGTGCTGCGTCCGCAAGACTACGCCGAGCGGGTCGAACATGACTGGGCGGTCGCCGACGTGCTGGAGCATCACGGCGCCGACCTGGTGGTGCTCGCCGGCTACATGCGCGTGATGACGCCGGCGTTCCTCGACCGCTTCCCCTATAAGGTGGTGAACCTGCATCCTTCGCTGCTGCCTTCGTTTCCCGGCGGCACCGCGATTGCGGACGCCCTGGCTTATGGCGCCCGCATTACGGGCGTTACGGTCCATTTCGTCGACGAGGGCGTCGATACCGGTCCGGCCATTCTTCAAGAAGCCGTGGACATAGAATATAATGACACGGTTGAAAGTCTGGCGGCCCGGATCCACGAAGTGGAGCACCGGCTGCTGCCGCACGCGATCGAGCTGATTGCGGCAGGGCGCGTCCGCTTCGACAGGGATAATCCCCGCAAGGTGATAATCGAATAGACAATAAAGCTGCTTTATGGGCTTGAGCCATCTCGGGAGGACAGATTGAAAGTCAAACGGGCATTAATATCGGTCTCCAACAAGATAGGTCTTGACAAGTTTGCAGAGTCGTTGTCGGAGCTGGGGGTAGAGATCATCTCCACCGGCGGCACCGCCCGCTTCCTGGAGGAAAAGGGCATCAAGGTCGTTCCCATCAGCGACGTCACCGGCTTTCCCGAGATCCTCGACGGCCGCGTCAAGACGCTGCACCCGAATATCCACGCGGCGCTGCTGGCTGACCGGGACAAGCACGAGCACATGCTCACGCTCAAGGAGCACAATATCAAGCCGATTGACATGGTGGTCGTTAATCTGTATCCCTTCGAGGAAGTCTCCAGCCGCCGCGGCGTTTCCGAGGCTGATGTCATCGAGAGCATCGACATCGGCGGTCCCACGATCGTGCGCGCCGCCGCCAAGAACTTCAAGAGCGTGGCTGTCGTCTCCGACCCGCGCCGCTATCCGGAGATCATCGAGGAGATGCGCGCCAGCGACAACCAGCTGAGCGCCGGGACGCTGCGCGATCTGGCGACGCAGACGTTCCACACCATCGCCCATTACGACACCGTCATCGCCAACTGGTTCAGCGAGGGTGTGGATGACTTCCCGCCGTTCATGCTGCTGGATTTCGAGAAGGTGCAGTCGCTCAAGTACGGCGAGAATCCCCACCAGCGCGCCGCGTATTACGCCGAAGCTGGCGCCCGCCGCCATCTGCTCAGCCGGGTCACGCAGCTGCACGGCATCGAGCTGGGCTTCAACAATCTGCTGGATTTAAACAGCGCCCGCGAGCTGCTACGCGAGTTCTCGCTGCCGGCGGCGGTGGTCATCAAGCACAACAACCCCTGCGGCGTCGCCGTCGCGGAGGATATCAGCCGCGCTTACAGAAAGGCGTGGGCGGCCGATCCGATCAGCGCTTTCGGCTCGGTGGTGGCGCTGAACCGGATCGTGGACGAAGAGCTGGCCGAGCTGATGACGAAGAAATTCATCGAGGTGCTGTTCGCGCCCGGCTTCACCGCCGAAGCCGTGGAGATCCTCACTCAAAAACCAAGGATAAGACTGCTTGTAAATGAGGAACGGCGCAAGGCGGTTACCGGCGAACCGGATTACAAGCGGGTGATGGGCGGCCTGATGGTGCAGGACAAGGATTCCGGCCTGGACGAGCGCGAGAACATGGAGGTCGTCACCAGGCGGCACCCCAGCGAGAACGAATGGGGCGATGCCCTCTTCGCGTGGCGGGTGGCCAAGCATGTGCGCTCCAACGCCATCGTCATCGCCAAGGACCTGGCCACCGCCGGTATCGGCGCCGGCCAGATGAGCCGTGTCGATTCCACCAACCTCGCGCTGCAGAAATCACAGACGGAGCTGCAGGGGGCAACGTGCGGCTCGGACGCCTTCTTCCCCTTCACCGACACGCTGGACCTGCTGATCCCCAGGGGGATCACCTGTGTCATCCAGCCCGGCGGCGCCAAGCG
Organism: Actinomycetes bacterium; assembly: GCA_021787775.1. The sequence continues at coordinate 3,469 of JAJYLK010000107.1, forward strand.
CGACGAGGAAGCGGTCAAGCTATGCGACGAGCACGAGGTGGCGATGATCTTCACCAGGGTGAGGCACTTCTTGCACTAGCCTTTGGATTGGCAGCCGCCCGGGGACGTTCCTTTCCTAACTTTCCTAACTTTGCGGCCGGCCGGCTGTTATAGATCCCAGTCGGCGACTCCCGGCTCGTGCGCCAGCAGCTCCATGGCGCGCGCGGCGACGTTGCCGGCGTTGATGCCCAGCTTGTCCAGCACGACGTCCCCGGGGGCGGAAGCGCCGTAGCGGTCGATTCCCACCGAACCGCCCCTGTCGCCGACGTAGCGGCGCCATCCGAGTGTAACACCGGCCTCCACTGACAGCCGCGCATGCACCTCCGGCGGCAGCACCGCATTTTGATACTCCTCATCCTGCCGGTCAAAAAGCTCCCAGGAAGGCATGCTTACCACGCGCACCGAGATCTTCTTCTGCTCCAGCTGCTCGCGCGCGGCCAGCGCCACCTGCACCTCCGACCCGCTGGCGATGATGATCGCGTCGATGCTGTGTACGCCGCGGCCGGCCTCCGCCAGCACGTAGGCGCCGCGGGCAACTCCGCCGGCGTCGGCGCTCTTAAGCACCGGCAGCTTCTGCCGCGTCAGCGCCAGCGCCACCGGCGTGTTTTGCCGGTAGAGTTCCAGCGCCGCGCGCCAGGCAGCCGCGGTCTCCGCCGCATCCGCGGGGCGGATGAGCACGAGGTCGGGCATCACCCGGAGCGACATCAGGTGTTCGACCGGCTCGTGCGTGGGTCCGTCCTCGCCCAGGCCGACGCTGTCATGGGTGAACACCCAGATCGCCGGCGCCTGCTGCAGCGCCCCGATGCGAATCGAGGCGCGCATGTAATCGGAAAAAATGAGGAAGGTGGCGCCGTAGGGGATGATGCCGCCGTGCTGCGCCATCCCGTTGACGATCGCGCCCATGCCGTGCTCGCGCACGCCGAAATGAAGGTTGCGTCCGACGCTGCCCCGCTCGAAGTCGCCGCCGCCGTCGACCAGCGTCATCGTGGATGGCGCCAGATCGGCCGAGCCGCCGAAAAGCTGCGGCATCGCCGGCGCCAGCGCGTTGATGCACTTGCCGGAGGCCACGCGCGTCGCCATCGGACCGTCCGCTTCCCCGAACCGCGGCAGCAGCTCTTCCCAGCCCTCCGGCAGCTCGCGTCGTAGCGCGGCCGTGAAAGCCGCGGCGCGGGCCGGCTCGGCCTGCTGGTAGGCGTCAAACAGCCGCTGCCACTCCTGGTGGCGCGCCCTGCCCCGGTCTCCGGCACCGCGGAAATGCGCCAGCGCCTCCTCGGGGACATAGAAATCGGGCTCCAGCGGCCAGCCCAGCGCCGCCTTGGCCAGGCTTACCTCTTCGGCCCCCAGCGGCTCGCCGTGCGCGGCGGCCGTGTCCTGCTTGTGCGGGGCGCCGTAGCCGATGTGCGTGTGCACCATGATGATCGAGGGCCGCTCCTCTTCCTGCCGCGCCGCCTCGATCGCCG
>JAJYLK010000108.1 GCA_021787775.1 Actinomycetes bacterium
CCATGATCTCACCCGTGCGCGCCGCTTCGCGCAGCGTCAGATGCCGCCAGAAACCCTCGCCTGAATCCTGATCGAAGACAGGGACGCCGCTTTCGCGCGCGAACTCGCGGATGCGGTCCCTGATCCTGTTCGTGACCTCTGAGTGCAACAGGCAATCTTCAATGTCAAGAATGCGCCGCCACTGGCCGGGGAGATGAAAACCAAGGTTCACAATTCCACCTTCGCCGGCAAAGGAATACTCGACCTTGTTGCGGTAGCGCCACAGCGGCTCGGCGCCGGCCGGCGGCTCGGTGTCGAAGCCGGCCAGGCCGCCGATGTGGGAAAGGCACTCGTTGACCTGGCTCTGCTTGAACTTGAGCTGGGTCTCATATGCCAGCGACTGCCAGCTGCAGCCGCCGCAGATGCCGAAATGGCGGCAGCGCGGCTGGACCCGGGCCTCCGAGGCCTCCAGCACCGTCACAGTCCGCGCTTCGGCATAGGAGCGTCTTGACCGGGTCACCCGGGCGCGGACAAGGTCCCCCGGCAGGGCGCCTTCCACGAAGATGACAAAACCATCCGTTCGGGCGACGCCGCGGCCGCCGAAGGCAAGACTGTCTATCCGGAGCTCGAGTTCGTCGTCTGTTTTGGGCTTTTCTGGCATAACCTTTAATTTAGCAATATTTGCAGGGAGAAAGTAACCGGGAGCCTGGTCGCTTCAAATTGACATGCCCGGCAGGGTTGCCTAGAATGACTTAGCCTCACAGCCTCGGCAGCTGTGCGATGCGGTTTGCTGACAGCCGCAACCGGGAATCACGTCCCGGACACGGCGCAGGTACAGCAAAGCACCGCGCTGGACCAGCTGTTAAAATCGAAGCAGGCAAATCACAGAGAAATCACCAAGCAGCCGGCCGGTACGAGGGTGCATCCCTGGCCGCCACCGGCCTAATCGTGCAGGCCATTGTCTGATTACCGCAACTTCCGGATGTCGATTATCGATCATCTGGAAGAACTCCGCAAAAGAATAATTATCTCCGTCCTTGCCCTTGCACTCGGGGCAGGCGTCTGCTTCATCTTCAAGGGATATTTGCTGGCGTTTCTGGTCAAGCCGCTCCACGGCAGGCAGCTGATCACCCTGGCGCCGGCGGAGTCGTTCATGACTGCTTTCAAAGTCTCGGTCTATGCGGGGGTCCTGCTGGCGTCGCCGGTGATCATGTATCAGATCTGGGCGTTTGTCGCCCCCGGGCTGAAAACGAAAGAGAAGCGGGCGATTTTCTTCGCCGCCTTTTTCACCACCATGCTGTTTCTGGGCGGCGTCGCTTTTTGCTGGTGGCTGGTGCTGCCGCGCGGCCTTGACTTCCTGCTCAACTACCAAAGCGATTTCTTCCACCAGCAGGTGCAGGCCTCCAAATATTTTTCATTTGTGACCCTGTTCATGCTCGGGTTTGGTATCATCTTTGAGTTGCCGGCGTTCATTCTGACCCTGGCCCGCCTGGGAATCGTCAACTCCCGGCAGCTGGCCAGAAACCGCCGGTGGGCGATCCTTGTAGGGGCAGTAATCAGTGCCGCGCTGACGCCGTCAAATGACTGGTTCTCGATGCTGGCGATGGGGATCCCCTTCATTTTGCTGTATGAGATCAGTATCCATCTAAGCCGTCTGGTGCAGAGATCGGGAAAACAAAAATCGGACAATATCGAAGAGGGACCAGAGGGGGAAGCGGCAGGCTAACCGCGTGAGATCAGTCGCTGACATTGAAATGGCGAGCCAGCCGGCCGGCGCCGCGGAAGCGGTGGATGCGCCGGCACGGCGTCCGCTTGCCATCGAGCTCTCCATAGTCATCCCGGTGTTCAATGAGGAAGAGCGGATCGTCAGCACCATCCGCCAGATTTCTGACTACCTGGCGCGGCAGGAACGCAGCTACGAAGTGATCATCTCCGATGATGGCAGCCGCGACGAAGGCCCGGAGCTGGTAAGACAGCATTTCGCCAGACGCCGCGATGTGCGCCTGATCCGTGAGCGCACCAACCGCGGAAAAGGAGCGGCGGTGAGGCGTGGTGTGCTGGCGGCGCGCGGTGACCTGATCATCTTCACCGACGCCGACCTTTCGTATCCGGTAGAAACCATCAGCCGATGTGTCGATGCTCTCAAACGCTACGATCTGGCCATCGGTTCGCGCAACCTGCCTGATTCCGAGATCGCCACCGCGCCGCCGTTGTTGAGGCGCCTGGCGGGACCGGCTTTCAAGACCCTGGTGAGGCAGCTGGCCCTGAGCGGCTTTACCGACACGCAGTGCGGCTTCAAGGGGTTCCGTGCGCAGGCCGCGCATGATATTTTCATCAACTGCTGCGTCAACGGCTACGCCTTCGATGTGGAGGTGCTGGGGCTGGCGCGCCGGTTCGGATACAGCGTCACAGAGGTTCCCGTGCGGCTTTTGCTGGATTCCTCCGACAGCCATATCAACCTGACGACCGATCCGCTCAGGATGCTCATCGATCTGATGCGAATCCGTGCCCGGCTCAGCAGAGCGGCCGCCGGTGCGGACGAAGCGGTGACCGAGGGCAAATAGCGGCGGCTGGCAGCGCTACTGCGCCAGCGCCTTGAACAGCTGCAACGAAGTGGCGTTACTCATCCGGTAGCGGAAAAGAGTCAGCGGCGCATCGCTGCTTTGTTGATCTCCCACCTTTTCCGTAGTGGCCAGCAGGTAGCCCGCGGCCCGCACATCTTCCACCACCCTGGGATTCAGATCGCCTGAAGGATAGCAGAACCAGTAAACCGGATGACCAAGATGGCCGGCGATCGCCGCGGCGGAACTGGCAAGCTCCCCCTGTAGCGCCGCCTCGGACAAGATCGCCAGGTCCCTGTGGTCAACGGTATGCGAGCCGATGTCCATCCCCTGCCGGTCCAGGCTGACGATCTGATCCCAGCTCATGTAGTCGGGCTTGCCCACCTTCCCCGAGATGATGAAGAAGGTTGCCGTGAACCCGAACCGCTGCAGGATCGGCAGGGCCACCGTGTAATTGTCTGTGTAGCCGTCATCGAAGGTGAGCAGCACGGGATGAGCCGGTAGCGGCGTGCCGTAAAACAGCGCCTGGAACAGCTGTGTCTCGGAGATCGGATGGATCCCCGCCTGCCGGAGCCAGGTCATCTGCGCATCCAGGTTGGCGGCCGACAGCGTCAAACCCCGGCGGATACGGTCGGCCCCCGGGGGCGGATTGCCGACGTGGTGGTACATCATGATGGGCACGCGCAACACCCTGGCGGGACGCGGCGGGGCAGGCGGCCAGGCAAGCGTCACGAACGGTTTCGAGACTGTTGTGGCGGTGGTGGCCACGGTCGCCGGGGCGCCGTCCAGCGGCGAGGCATCAGTGTAGGTGGATGTGGATCCGGATGACTGTTCGCCGCAACCGGCGGCAAAGGTGGCTGACGCCAGTAGTATCAGCGCGCACAGTGCGAGTGCAGCCGGAGAAATTCGTGTGAAGATTCTTCTCGGGCGACGCCCGCGGCATTGGCGCGGCTCCAGACTGACCTGCGATGGAAATATCGTCATTATGGTGCGGGCGCAGCCGGCTTCGGCGTTCTTAAAATCGGAATCAGCATGTCCGTGGCCGGCTTGGTGCCGAAGGTGCCTTTTTCGCCCGCGAGGGCATAGACCAGCGATATCTGGCCGATGCGGCTGTCCAGGTCGTCGACGCTGGAGACATCGGCGCTCTGGAATATGGGGATCTCGGTTTTGGGGGCGTCGGAAGCCTCGCCGCCGACCGTGACGATGCCGAGATCGTTGAACGCCAGCGCCAGCTGTTTTTCGATGTCCGAATATGCCGGTGTCTGCTGGTCGTCGGCACGGGCGACGATGACGACCTCGTCGATGGCGGTGTCATAGCGGCCGCTGGTCGAATCGATCAGCACGCCCTGCAGTCCGGTAAGGGAGCCGGTGCCGCCGGCTTTACCGATCTCGCGCGCCAGCTCCTTGGCTACTGCCGGATCGATGGAGTTGTCGTCGACGTTTGCATAGGCCGGCATGCTCTTCAGGTCATTTTTCACCTTGCCGGCCAGCGCAACGGGATCGTAGCGCGAATTGAGTATGGTGGTGGAGATCACCTGTCCGCCGGCCGCATGGATGGCCGATTCCAGGTTGCGGCGCAGGTCGTCACCGGCGACGCCCGCCGATATCATCGCCACATTCTTCCCCTGCAGCCGTCCACCGACGATATAAGGGAAGGCGTCATCCTGGAATCTCTGGTTGATGCCGTTCTCCTGGCTGAGCAGATCGTTCTGCTGGCGCAGGCCGTCCAGATCTTTCTGGATGCCATTCACGAGGTCGGTCTGTCCGGTATTCACGGTGCCGCTGTCGTTGAGCGCGATGCCGATGAGAACGCCGAGCGCCAGCGCCAGGAAGATGGCAGCCAGAGTCAGGAGATGATATCGCCAGGTAAGCATCAGAGCCGTGTAATCAGTTTGAGCTTCATCGCAATCAGGCTAACAAAATCTTTCAGGTGAGGCGAACTGGAGATGATCAGCGCCATCGGCACCAGCGCCGCGGCCAGGAGAGTGCCAAGCTCGAACACGATCCGGCGCACGCCGGGATCACGAACGGCCTGCCCCGCCACCTGCCCGTCGCCGAGGCCTTGATGTGACCAGGCCATCAGCCGCCGGTATAGCGCCGGCAGCGCCTCCCTGCCTTTAAGCACTGCCAGCAGGACCACCGGCGGGCCGAAGACCACGATCACCCGCAGCGGCTCCTCCACGTTCATCGACATGGGCGTGTGCCACCAGAAGCTGTCAAAGAACATGACGGTAAAGGAAAATACCAGCGCCGCCTTGTACATCAGCCGCCAGGGCCGCAGCGCCAGCAGTCCCAGCGCCAGGGTCAGGTACCAGGGCTGGAACCAGAAAAGCGCCAGCGGCGCCAGGAAGGCGATGCCCGCCGCAGCTGAC
>JAJYLK010000109.1 GCA_021787775.1 Actinomycetes bacterium
GCCGCATCCGCGAGCTGCAGGACGAAACCGGCGGCCTGACGGCGTTCATTCCCTGGACCTTCCAGGATTCGCATACCCGCCTCGAGGGTGAGAGCAGCTCCGACGGCATCGACTATCTCATGACTGTCGCCGTCAGCCGCATCTATCTGGACAACGTGCCCAACATCCAGGCTTCCTGGGTGACGCAGGGGCTGAAGGTGGCGCAGATCTCGCTGGCGTTCGGCGCCAACGACATGGGCAGCACCATGATTGAGGAAAATGTGGTAGCGGCCGCAGGCGTCAGTTACCGGGTGGGCGAGGACGAGCTGGTGCACGCCATCTGCGCCGCCGGCCTGCGCCCGGTGCAGCGCGACAACGCCTATAATTTGATTGACTTTCCCTAGGAAAGGCTGCTAGACTGCAAAATCAGTAGCTGTTAAAACTTTCACAAAATAATCACAAGCTCGACGGCCTGCCAAGGCAAAGGGGATTTGAGGTTTTTGCCGTGGGAATTGGCGCCGGCGGGTTTTTTGTTTTTTTTCTCAAGGGTGCAGCGGAGGCTGGCATATGATCAATCTTTCCAGAACGGTGACGGAAGGCGCACCCCTTGTTGCCGAGATCGAGCGGCGCAGCGGGCAGAGGGTCTCGGCCTGCCTGCAATGCGGCCGCTGCACCTCCACCTGCGTCGCTGCCCACGCATTCGATTATCCGCCGCACCGGCTGATGCACATGCTTCAGATCGGCCTCGTTCAGGAAGTGCTCGCCTCCAGGACGGCGCAGCTGTGCCTCGACTGCATGACCTGTTCGATGCGCTGTCCGATGAAGATCGACGTCGCCGGCGTCATCGAGACCGCCAAGGCGGTAGCCGACGAAGCCGGCCTGCGCGACACCGAGCGCGACCTGCGGCTGTTCCGCCGCGAATTCCTGAGGAACGTGCGCCGGCATGGCCGTCTGCATGAGACCAGCATGCTGCTCCGGTACAACTTCGCGACCAGGAAGCTGACCAACGACATCTCGCTGGTGCCGCTGATTCTGCGCAAGAGAAAGGTGCACCTGTTCCCGCCCAAAGTGAAGAACCTGCGCCAGATGCGACGGATATTCCGCGAGATCAACGGCGACGCCCGGCCGGTGCCGGAGCCTGAAACCGGGGCGGGCGAATGACGACCTATTCCTACTTCCCCGGCTGTTCGCTTTCCAGCAGCGCCATCGAATACGACACCTCTTTCCGCCTGGTAGCCAGGGAATTCGGCATTGGCATCGACGAGCTCGAGGACTGGAACTGCTGCGGGGCCTCGCCGGCGCCGCACCATTGGGGCGGGGCGTTGGGGATCCTGCTGCCGGCCCGGAACCTGCACATCGCCGGCGCCAGCCATCCCTCGGTGGTGGCGCCGTGCGCTGGCTGCTTCAACCGGCTCAAGTACGCCCAGCACGAGCTGGGCCGCAATCCGGAACTGCGCCGGTTGACCGAGCGGGCACTGCATGAGCCGGTCAGGTATGACACCGAGGTGCTCAATGCCGTCGAGCTGCTCAACCGCGAGATCGCTCCGGAGGAGATGGCGGCGCGGGCGCAGGGGCGCCTGGAGGGTATCTCTCTGGGTACATATTACGGCTGCGTGCTGGTCCGTCCGCCCGAAGTCGTCCAGTATGACGATCCCAACGATCCCGTGGAGATGGAGCCGCTGCTTATGGCTACCGGCGCCGAGATCCCCCACTTCCCGTTCAAAACCGAGTGCTGCGGCTCTTACATGGGCCTGCCCAAGAAAGAGATCGTGCTCAAGGCCAGCCAGCGCGTGATCGAGTCGGCGCTGGAGTCGGGCATCGACGCGCTGGTGACCGTCTGCCCGCTCTGCCACCAGAACCTCGACCTGCGCCAGGGGCAGATCAACGTCGCTTTTGGCACCGATTATCATCTGCCGGTGCTCTACCTGACGCAGGCGATCGGGCTGGCGCTGGGGCATTCGCCCGAGCAGCTGGGCATCGATGCCCATGCGGTAGATGCCGGGGCGCTTATCAGCAGGATCCGGGGGCGGAGGGCGGCGTCATGAGCCGCGCAGACGGCCGGCGACCGCACTTGTTGAAAAAACAAATATTGTTGATAAGGCAGGCCGCAAGATGAGAATCGGTGTTTTCGTCTGCCAGTGCGGTACCAACATCGCTGCCACCGTGGCCACAGACAGGGTGGTGGAGGCGGCGCGCTCGATGCTGGGCGTGATCCACGCCGAGAGCATCCAGTACACCTGTTCCGATCCCGGTCAGCGGGCGATCATCGACGCCATCCAGCAGAAAGATCTGACGCGGGTGGTGATGGCTGGCTGCTCGCCGCGGATGCACGAAACCACCTTCCGGAGGGCGGTGCAGCGCGGCGGTATGAACCCGTTCATGCTGGAGATGGTCAACATCCGCGAGCACTGCTCCTGGATCCATCCCGATATCGGCGAGGGCACCGTGAAGGCGATCGACCTGGTGCGCAAGGGCGTGGCGCGGGTCCGCCGCCAGGCGCCGCTCACCGGTAGCAGTGTGCCGGTGACCAGGGCGGCGCTGGTGATCGGCGGCGGCGTGGCCGGCATCCAGGCGGCGCTGGACATGGCCGACGCCGGCATCCCCGTGACGCTGGTGGAGAAGGGCCCCACCATCGGCGGCAACATGGCGAGGCTGGACAAGACTTTCCCGACGCTGGACTGTTCTTCCTGCATCCTCACGCCGAGGATGGTCGAGGTGAAGAATCATGACAACATCAAACTCATTGTCAACGCAGAGGTCGAGCAGGTGCGCGGCCATATCGGCAGCTTCGAGGTCGATATCCGCCGCAAGGCCACCTGCGTCATCGAGGAGAAGTGCACCGGCTGCATGATCTGCCAGGAGAAGTGTCCCAGCCGGGCGCCGGATGAGTTCAACGCCGGCATGGGCGAGTCGAAAGCGATCTCGATCGCCTTCCCGCAGGCGGTGCCGCTGGTGGCCAGCCTGCGCAAGGAGCACTGCCGCCAGTTCATCAAGGGCAGGTGCGGCGTCTGCCAGAAAGTCTGCCCGGCGGACGCGGTCGATTACGAGCAGGAGGACGAGATCGTCAGCGGCACCTTCGGCGCTGTGGTTGTCGCCACCGGCTACGACATTTATGACTGGAGCGGCTCCTATCCGACCTACGGCATGGGGCGCTATCCGGACGTGATCACCTCGCTGCAGTACGAGCGGCTGCTGTCGGCCTCGGGGCCGACTGGCGGCCACGTGCGGCGCCCGTCCGACGGCGCTGAGCCGCAGCAGGTTGTCTTCATCTCCTGCATCGGTTCGCGGGATGAGTCGGTGGGCCGGCCGCAGTGCTGCAGCGTCGGCTGCATGTACACCGCCAAGCAGGCTATTTTGACCAAGGAACATATACCTGATTCTCAGTCTTACATCTTTTATATAGACATCAGGGCTGCGGGCAAGGGCTACGACGAGTTTTCCCGCCGCGCCCAGACAGAGTTCGGCGCGCTTTACATCCGCGGCCGCGTGGGCAAGATCTATCCGCGTGGCGGCAAGCTTATCGTGATGGGCACCGACACGCTGGCCGGCGACCAGGTGGAGATCGAAGCCGATCTGGTAGTGCTGGCCACCGGCCTTACCGCCGCCCGCGACGCTGGCGAACTGGCGCGCAAGCTCAACATCTCCTACGATGGGTACGAGTTCTTTACCGAAGGGCATCCGAAGCTGAAACCGGTGGAGACCAACACTGGCGGTGTTTTCCTCGCGGGCGCCTGCCAGGGTCCCAAGGATATCCCCACCACGGTGGCGCAGGCCGGCGCCGCCGCCGCCAAGGTGATCGGCCTGCTCTCACGCGGCGAGCTGGAAACCAGCCCGGTGGTGGCGGTGGTCGACCGGAACAGGTGCGTCGGCTGCTTCAAATGCCGTGACGTCTGCCCCTATGGCGCGGTCGAGCAGGAACAGCTGCCGGGCGGGCGCGCGGTGGCGCATGTGATCGACTCGCTTTGCCAGGGCTGCGGGCTGTGCAATGTCGCCTGCCCACCATCCACAATATCACTCAAAGGATATACTGACAACCAGCTGATTGCCGAGGTGGTGGAGTTGCTGCGCTAGGTAGCGGGTCGCGATGTCAAAAGAAGACGTCAAGATAGTCGGGTTCCTCTGCAACTGGTGTTCATACGCCGGCGCCGACATGGCTGGCACGGCCAGGATGCGGCAGCCTGCCCAGCTGCGGATCGTGCGCCTGCCGTGCACCGGACGGGTGGATCCGCTGCTGATCCTGAAGGCTTTCCAGGAGGGCGCCGGCGGCGTGCTGGTGAGCGGCTGCCATCCCGGCGATTGCCATTACAACGAGGGCAACTATCATGCCCGGCGGCGGCTGGAAGTGCTCGCGCGGATGCTGCCGGCGCTGGGCATCGACTCCGGACGGTTCCATTACACCTGGGTGAGCGCCTCCGAGGGCGCCCGCTGGGCCGAGGTAGTCGAGAGCTTCACCAGCCAGGTAAAGCAGGCGGTGGGTGGCAGCGTCATCAGCCAGACAAATGAAGTTGACAAAACGGTTTAAATTTAGTGGATGATCTGATCGCGACAATCAAACAGGTGCTTGCGGAGACGGATGTGGTGCTCGGCTGGACGCGCTCGCCGGCGGCGGGCGTGGCCGTGCCGGCGCGCTTTCATTCGCCCCGGGAAGCCGAAGCGGCCGTGTTTGATTCCACCTGCGTCCATAACCTCGCCGTCCACCTGCCGCGGCTGAAGGACCGCCGGGTGGGGATCGTGGCCAAGGGCTGCGATGTCAAAAGCATCGTGCAGCTGATCGCCGAGCGCGAGGTCGAGCGTGACCGCGTCCGGGTGATCGGCGTGCGCTGCCCCGGCATGGTCGACGTGAAAAAGGCCTGGCGCTGTTTCGGCTTCGGCAAAAAGGTGGAGGACGCCGGCGGCCAGGTGGCGATGGAGGG
>JAJYLK010000110.1:0-711 GCA_021787775.1 Actinomycetes bacterium
ACCAGGGTGCAGGAAACCCTGCAGCGCTACAAGGAGCTGCAGGACATCATCGCCATCCTGGGCATGGACGAGCTCTCCGACGAGGACAAGCTCACCGTGCAGCGGGCGCGCAAGCTGCAGCGGTTCCTGTCGCAGCCGTTCCATGTCGCCGAGACGTTCACCGGCATGGCGGGCGCCTATGTGCCGCTGAAGGAGACCGTGCGCGGCTTCAAGGAGATCATCGAAGGCAAGCACGACGACCTGCCGGAGCAGGCCTTCTACATGGTGGGCGGCATCGATGAAGTCATCCGCAAGGCCCGTGAAATGGGCTCCGCCGCCAGTGAGGCGGAGACCGCATCGGCGCCGGAAGAAGACACCGACGAGGCGGCAGTCGCCTAGGAGAGCGCAAAGCGCCTCTCGCCGGCGGGCAGTCAACGGACTTTTTAGGAAGGAAGTAGCGCCAGCATATGGAAGAATCTAGCAACAGGCTTAAATGCGAGATCGTGACCCCGGAGGGCCTGCTCGTCAGCGACGATGTGGCCATGGTGGTCGTGCCTGGCGACCTGGGCGAGCTGGGCATCCTGCCGCGCCACGCGCCGATCGTATCCAAGACGGCGATCGGTGAGGTGCGGATCAAGCAGTTGGACAGCGGCCGCTGGGAAAGCATCGCGGTCGGCAGGGGTTACGCGAAGATGCAGTTCGACCGGATGCTGCTGCTGGTGGACACGGCCG
>JAJYLK010000110.1:721-4888 GCA_021787775.1 Actinomycetes bacterium
CGCGAGCGAGATCGACGTGGAGCGGGCGCAGCAAGCTCTGAACCGGGCGGAAAAATACCTGGCGCGTGTGGGTGAGTCCGACGTGGATGCGCACCGCGCGGAACAGTCCCGGCGCCGGGCGCTCAACCGGCTCAAGACTGCCGGTATCGAATAGCCGGGTCGCGGGATTTTAAATCCCGGAAACTGGAAAGAACCATTCTGTTAGAATTGGCGGAATGATGCGCAGTCCGGCAAGCGAGAGTCTGTTAGCCCAGAATCAGATGTTTTCTTATTTGATATCCGGTGGCATCCCTCTGGAGGGCGCCGTCAAGGTTTCGGGAGCGAAGAACTCAGCCCTGAAGCTGATGGCCGCCTCCCTGCTCACCTCTGATAAAACCGTCCTCCACAACGTGCCCATGATCCAGGATGTCTTGACGATGGCGGACGTTCTCAGGGAGCTGGGCGCCGAGGTGAGTTTCTCCGGTGACCGGATGGAGATTGACCCGTCCGGTGAACTGTCACATACCGCACCCTACGAGCTGGTCCGCCGGATGCGCGCTTCGATCATCGTCATGGGGCCGCTGCTGGCGCGGCTGGGAGAAGCCCGCGTGGCCATGCCCGGCGGCTGCAACATCGGTCCGCGCAAGATCGATTTCCACCTGGCGGGCCTCGAGAAGCTGGGCGCCCGTATCGAAGTGGACCATGGCTTCATCAACGTCGCCGCCGAGCGGCTCACCGGCGACGTCATCAGCCTCAGTTACCCCAGCGTCGGCGCGACCGAGAACGTGATGATGGCGGCAGTGGTGGCGCGCGGCCGTACGGTGATCGAGTCGGCGGCGCGCGAACCCGAGATCATTGATCTGGCCAAGTTCCTCACCTCGATGGGCGCGCGCATCAGCGGCGCCGGTTCCGACACGATCGTCATCGATGGCGTCGATGAGCTGACAGGCGCCACGCATACGGTCGTCCCCGATCGCATCGAGGCCGGCACCTACATGGCGGCGGCGGCGGTGACGCGCGGGGACGTCGTGGTCGAGAACATCAACCCGCTGCACCTGGAGATCTTCATCAGCAAGCTCAGGGCGATCGGCGTCCATGTCAAGGAATTCGATCACAAGGTGCGCTGCCGCGGCGAAGGCCGTTACAGTGGCACCGATATCGCCACGCTGCCGCATCCCGGCTTTCCCACCGACCTGCAGGCGCCCATCATGGTGCTGCTGTCGCTGGCGCGCGGCCACAGCATCGTCACCGAGAACGTTTTCGAGAACCGGTTCGTGTTCGTGGACGAGATGAACCGTCTTGGCGGCCACATCCGCACCAGCGGCCACCACGCAGTGGTGCATGGGGAGAGCCGCTTCGAGGGCGCCATCGTCGAAGCACCCGATCTGCGCGCGGGCGCGGCGCTGGTGCTGGCTGGCCTGGCCGCCGCCGGCACGACAGAGGTACGGCGCATCGGCCACATCGACCGCGGCTACGAGAACTTCGAGCAGAAGCTTCAGGCTCTGGGGGCGGACATCCAGCGCGTGGAAACCAGCGACCGCGCACCCTCGGCGGCGCCGATCTAACGATCAGGGACGTTCCTTTCCTAACTTTCCTAAATTCTCTATCTGTCGGCTTTTTTATTTAGAATCCTTGTTAGGATCTTTGGGGAAGAAACACTTCCTGCCATCTTCTGATTATTTAGGAAAGTTAGGAAAGGAACGTCCCTGAAGACCTGCGTCGTAAAAATCGGGAGCAACACCCTGACCGATGAGAGCGGCTGCCTGCGTGAAGAAGCACTGGCGGCGATCACCGATCAGATCATCGCGTTTGTCAAACAGGGGAACAGTGTCGCGGTTGTCTCCTCCGGGGCCATTTCGTGCGGCCTCGGCATGCTGCCAGTGTCGAAGCGGCCGGCGGAAACCGTTGAATTGCAGGCTGTTTCGGCAGTGGGTCAGGGGCGGCTCTATCACCGCTACTACGAATTGTTCCGCCGCGGCGGCGTCACCACCGCCCAGATCCTGCTTACCTCTTACGATATCGAGGCGCGCAGCCAGTACCTGAATGCGCGCGGCACCCTGCTGAAGCTGCGCGAATGGGGCATCGTGCCGATCATCAACGAGAACGACACCACCTCCGCCGACGAGATCCGCTACGGCGACAACGATTTTTTGGCCGCTCAGGTCGCCATGCTTATCAAGGCCGATCTGCTGCTGTTGCTCACAGATACGGAAGGGTTATATACTAGTGACCCTTCCGTGGACCCCACCGCAAGACTGATCGAGGAAGTCAGCGACTGGTCCCTGCTCGAGCGTATCGAGACCGGCGGTACGGGGACCGCGATCGGTTCGGGCGGCATGAAGAGCAAAGTCGTCGCCGCCGAGATGGCCACTTCAGCCGGCATCGAGGTCGTGATCGCCAGCGGCGCCCGGCCCGGCGTGATCACCGCAGCCGCCCGGGGAGAGCAGGTAGGAACCAGGTTTGTTCCGCTCGAGTCCTCAATCAGCAGTTTCAAGCTGTGGTTGAAGTACGGCCGGCCCAGCAGCGGCGCTGTCCTCGTGGACGATGGCGCGGCCGCGGCGCTGGTCGGGCGCGGCACGAGCCTGCTGGCGGCGGGAATCGTCGGCGTGGAAGGCGAATTCGCCGCCGGTGAGGCGGTCGACGTCTTGCGGGCCAGCGACCGCGAGCTCATCGGCAAGGGCATCGTCACCTATGCGACGGGCGAGCTGGAGCAGATCAAGGGCATGAAGAGCAGCCGCGTGATGGAGCTGATGCCGCACGGAGACGAGGAAGTAATCCACCGGGATTATTTCGTATTGAGGGAAGGGTAGAATCGGTGCCACCAAAAAAGGATAACCGGATGCAGATAAAAGAAATTTGTAACAGGGCGCGGGAGGCGTCCCGGCGGCTGGCCGCGGTTTCCACCATGGACAAGAACCGCGGGCTGCTGGAAATGGCCGCGGCGCTGGAGCGGCGCAAGGCGGAGATTCTCCGGGAGAACCGCGATGACGTCAAGGAAGGCAAGGCGGCGCACCTTTCCGGCGCTCTGATGGACCGGCTGATGCTGGACGAGGACCGCATCCATGAGATGGCTGACGGCCTGCGCAAGATCGCGCAGCTGTCCGACCCCGTGGGTGAAGTGGTCGAAGGCCGGCGGCTGCCAAACGGGCTGGAGCTGAAGAAAGTGCGCGTGCCGTTCGGCGTCGTGGCCGTGATTTTCGAGGCGCGGCCGAACGTCACCACCGATGCCGCGGGCCTCTGCCTGAAGACGGGCAACGCCGTCATCCTGCGGGGAGGCAGCGCTTCGCTGCATTCCATCCGCATGCTCACCGAGGTGATCAACGGCGCCCTGATCGACGCCGGACTGCCCAGCGACGCGGTGCAGCTGATCGAATCACGCGACCGGGCGCCGCTAAAGCAGTTGCTGCAGATGAAGGATCAGGTCGATCTGGTCATCCCCCGCGGCGGGGAGTCGCTAAAGGAATTCCTGGTGAAGAACTCCGCCATTCCGGTGATTTATGCCGCCGGCGGCAACTGCCATGTCTACGTCGATGCCGCCGCTGACGTCGACAAGGCGATCAATATCGCTGTTAACTCCAAGGTTCAGCGCCCCGGCGTCTGCAACGCTGCCGAGACGCTGCTGGTCCACAAGGACATCGCCGCAGATTTCATTCCCGCGATCGTCAAGGAGTTTGGCGCCCGCGGCGTGAAACTCTTTGTCTCGCCGGAGGTCCGCGAGATCGTTGGCGCCCGCGTCAAGGGGGTGGAGGACGCCACCGTGGCACATTACGCCACCGAGTTCCTCGACATGAAGATGGCTGTGCGCGTCGTCAGCAGCATGGATGAGGCCGTGACGCACATCGCCACTTACGCCACCGGCCATTCGGAGGCGATCGTCACCGAGGATCTGGCCGCCGCCCGGGCGTTCGCCGACCAGGTGGACGCGGCCTGCATCTACATCAACGCCTCTACCCGGTTCACGGACGGCAGCCAGTTCGGCATGGGCGCCGAGATCGGCATCAGCACGCAAAAGCTGCATGCCCGCGGTCCGGTGGGCCTGCGTGAATTGACATCCACAAAATATGTGATAACGGGGAACGGCCAGATCAGGACGTAGCCGATGAAACTCGCCATCATGGGCGGCACCTTCAATCCGATCCACATCGGCCACCTGGTGTGCGCTGAAGAGGCGGTCTCCCAGTACCGGCT
>JAJYLK010000111.1 GCA_021787775.1 Actinomycetes bacterium
TTCCGGCCGCTCCGCCGAAACAGTGGCGGCAGGCGAGATTGCACCTGTCAGTTATATGTACCAACAGATAACGGAGGGAAGGGTCAGGGGCCCGGCCGGCCACCATGCTCCTTCGCCGCGTGCCCGGGGCCGGCTCCAGAATCCCTTCTTCGAGGCAGTATTCAACAAAAGCGGCATCCTCTGCGCCCGCCGGACGCGCCCGGCCGGAGCCACAGCCCGCGATAAAATCAAACGCCTGCCGGTTGAGCACATACAGTTCGTCCGTGGCGCGGTTGTAGACGCACGGCTCCTCGAGCAATTTGGGGCTGCATTCAGGAGTCAGGCGGATCATCAGGCGTCCTGCCGCCCGGGACCCAACACCTCCGCCAGCTTTTCCGGCGTCAGCGCTTCGCGCACAATCAGCAGCTTCAGCATCCGGAAGCAGGAACACTCGAGGTCGTCTTCATGGTCCTCGTGGAAAAAATCGCAATCGCGGCACAGCAGCTCGCGCAATTCCGGCAACGCCAGATCGGACCGTGCTCCAAGGCTGGCGGCGGCCTTTCGCAGGCCCGGGAAGTCATGTGCGCTCAATTCATCTCCATCTCGTTTGTGTCATAAATATGTGCTTTCGCGCCGATGTCAAATAATCCTTGCCTGCCACTTCTGCCACAGGCTATCAGACACCATCGTCACAGGCACAGTGTCAACGGCGCCGGCTGCGATTATGAGATTACCGCGATAGCGCCAACCAACTGGCGAAAACGTGATTATGAAAGACCGGCCTTCCATCGACGTCAGCGCTGGCCTGTATTTTTATTACCCGTGGAGGCAATATTCAACCACCAATGCAATCATCCGCGAGCAATGAAAAATACATGCGGCTGGCATCCATGCTTCGCCTCCGGAAACGCGGCGGCGGCAAGGGGTCAGCCAGGCCATCGGTGCTACGTGTGCCACTGACGCCTTTTTCTTTTGACAACCGGTCTTTATAGGCCGACACGCATGTCAATGATGTCCGAGGTAAGTTTGCTATAATGGCGTGATTAGGTCCCGATAAAAATCACGTCTAATGCAGGTACTTTAGTTCTCTTGGTTGCAATGTGTCAAGTTGGGCATACGTTTCTTGACAATTCAAAATGGGTAATATTTAATATCCACAGGGATACCCTGTGGGGTAATTTCTAAAATCGCCTGCAGCATCTCGTTCCGGGCTTTTGGGGAGGCACCATGGAATCGGGCAAGCAAGCGGGTTATGTTGCGGCGGGGGACCCTGATCGACCGCGTAGCGGTGACCGGCGATGAGGTGGGCGTTGCGCCAGGCCAGAGGCTTTGGCGGCCGCCTGTCGCGCCTGTCGGTCACGACGAAGGCCGTTCTGGGATCAGTGGCGCTGATCGTGCTGTTCAGCGGCAGCTACGGCAGTTTCAAGCTGTACAGTTATACGCAGGATGACCCGGCTTTCTGCCGGCAATGCCATACGATGGAAACGGCATGGGACAAGTGGTCAACCAGCGAGCACAGCAAAGTCAACTGTCATAGCTGTCACGAGGTCAGTCCGATCACGGGCGCGGAGCTGGTGATCGATTATCTGATCGAGAAGCCGGACCGTAATACCAATCACGCCACCGTTCCTGATCAGGCCTGCAAGAACTGTCATTACAGCGGCGATCCGGAATGGGTGCAGGTGGCCAGCACGGCCGGGCACAAGGTGCATGCGCAGCAGAACAACATCGCCTGCCAGACGTGCCACGGGATGGTGCTGCACCGGTTCAAGCCGGCGATGGACATCTGTTTTGCCTGCCATCCGGACCAGGTGAAGGGGCAGGAGCAGGAGATCAAGGTACCGCAGATGCAGGAGTTGCATTGCCAGGAATGTCACCAGTTCTTGCGGGAAAACAGTCCGCTCAGGCCGACCAGGGAAACCTGTCTGAGCTGTCACCAGAAGCTTCCCAACCGGGGCGTGACTTTCCCGGACAACGCGCCTATGAAGTGGGATTGCAGCGAGTGTCACAAGCCGCACGAAGCGGCAAAACCCACCGTCGACTGCAATTCCTGCCATGCGCAGGTGCGGACGGAAGGGTTGCACGCGGCGAGCACGCATTCGCAGACCGCCTGCCAGACCTGCCACAAGCCGCACGAATGGAAGGTGACCAGCCGCGACCAGTGTCTGACGTGCCATGGCGACAAGGCCCAGCACAATCCGGGACAGTTTTGCGGCGAGTGTCATTCCTTCAAGAAGCCGGGCGCCGCGCCCACCGGCGCCGGTCAGGCGCAGTACGGCAGTTAAGAAAGATTTGACCGCCTGAGCGATCGACGCGGTGGTCGGAAACAAAATACCGGTTGGCTCCGGCTCACTTTGCCGCGCTTGACCGGGAGCCGCCGGCGGCTCCGCCCAGCAGGACAGCATGCACGGCTGCCGGCAGAAACAGAGGTTGAACATGTGGTACATCATGGACAACACGCGGTTCTTCCTGACGAATGTCATCGCGACGACCGCAATCCTGACCGGACTCACGTTCGGCATTCCTCCTTTAATAAATTGGCTGACAAGAAAGCTTCACCAGGATGAGGATTAGCAAGGCCCGCCGGGAATCGGCTGCAAGGACTCCACGGTTTAATCTGGCAACCACGTCAGGCGCACGGCTCGCCCCTGCGCGCACGCGGACCGGCTCACAGGTCCGCGGCCTGCTTGCCAAGGTTGAACCTCGCCCCTGCGCGCATGCGGACCGGCTGCCCCTGCGGAAAGTCCGCCCAGGGCAACAGCTTCATGAAAGGCAAAGCAGCAGACATCGACAGGCACGCAAGCACGAACTAAAAGCAGCACCAGAACATAACCGGTAGGTCAACGTCAAAGACTCAGGGAGGGCAGGTTGGCCAGGAAACGCTACGCGATGGTGATCGACATGCGCCGCTGTATCGGCTGTCATGCCTGCACGGTCGCCTGCAAGGCCGAGATGGCAGTGCCGCTGGAAGTCAATGCCACCTGGCTGAAGATCATCGAGAAGGGCCAGTATCCGGACACGCGCCGTTTCTACCTGCCCCGCATGTGCAACAACTGCGATGACGCCATCTGCGCCCGCAACTGCCCCACCCAGGCCACCTACAAGCGCGACGACGGCATCGTCGTCGTCGATCAGCATCGCTGCATCGGCTGCAAATACTGCATCGCCTCCTGCCCCTACGACACCCGCTTCATCAACCCGCTGAAGAACATCGTGCAGAAGTGCTTCTTCTGTCAGCACCGCGTCGACGCCGGCCTGGAGCCGGCCTGTGTCGAGGGCTGTCCCACACGCGCCATGGTCTTCGGTGACCGCAACGACAGCAAGAGCGAGATCTCGCAGCTGCTGGCCTCCAATGCCACCACGGTGCTGAAAAAAGAAATGGATACCAATCCCAACGTCTATTACATCGCGGCGGACGAGACCGTGATGAGCAATGTCGAGAAAGGCATCAACTACCGCACGGAAGGAACGTTTACCAAGCTGCGCCTCTGAGCGGCGCGGCGGCGCCTGGCTGAAAACGAAAGGGAGACGGTCCAAATGGACAACACAGATGTAAATGTGGTCTATTCTGTCCAGCACCAGCTGCCGCTGGTGATGTTCATCGGCCAGTACTTTTTTTTCACCGGACTGAGCGCCGGCTCGTTCGTCATCTCCGTGATCGCGACGCTGCTGGGGCGGAAGGAGTTCAAGCCGATCGGGAAGATCACCGCCCTCCTGGCGCCGATCCTGCTGATCATCGCTCCGCTGAACCTGATCCTCGACCTGGAGCAGCCGCTGCGGTTCTGGCACCTGTTTGTCTTTTACAACTGGACCTCGCCTATCACCTATGGTTCGTTCCTGCTGACGGCGTATCCGATCATGGGCATCATCTACGCCATCATGGTCTATACCAACCGCCAGAAAGCGGCGAAGATCCTCGGCGTCCTCGGCATCCCGCTGGCGATCTCGGTGCACGGCTACACCGGTTTCATCCTGGCGCTGGCCAAGGCGCGGGCGTTGTGGAACACTGCCGCCATGCCGACCATCTTCCTGGTATCGGCGATGGTGTCGGGCATCGGCCTGGTGGTGATCATCGCCGCGGTACGCCTGCAATGGTTTGACAAAAAGGCTACTCTGGAAGATCGCGAGAAGGACAAGAAGCTGATCATCCAACTTGCGCAGTTCATGGCATATACGATCATGCTGGATCTGTTCCTGATACTGTCCGACGTCCTGGTCCTGCTGACAGCGCATTCGGATGCCTACCAGGCGGGCATGCTGATTCTCACCGGCAACTTCGCGCCGCTGTTCCTCGGTGTAGAGATCTTCCTGGGCTCGCTGGTGCCCATGGTGCTGGTGCTGGGGCCGACAAGAAATTCGCTCAAGGCGATTGTTATCGCCTCAATTCTTGTAAACATCGGCGTCTATGCCATGCGTTTTGTCATGGTCATCGGCGGCCAGTCGATCCCGCTCAGCTAGCATGAAGAACTTTATGTCAAGCATAACCCGCAGGGACTTTCTCAAGCTCGGCGCCGCCAGCACGGCGATGCTGGCGATCGAGAGCCAGCTGCATCCATTGGCGCAGGCGATGGAGCTGATGGACGGCGGCCGCTCGGTCAACCGCACCTCCGGCCTGCCGCGCTCGTCCCTGCCCAGCACCTGCACGCAGTGCCCGGCTGGCTGTGGCATCGTCGGCTACGTCGAAGAGAGCAAGCTGGTCAAGATCGGCGGCAACCCCAAGCACATCAGCAACCAGGGGGCGCTGTGCGCCCGCGGCCAGGCCGGCATCAACGCGCTTTACGATCCCGACCGGGTGCTGACGCCGCTGAAGCGCGTGGGCGCGCGCGGCGAAAACCGCTGGTCCGAAATTGACTGGCAGCAGGCTTATGATGAAGTGGCCAAGGCGATGCAACCGCTCAGAACC
>JAJYLK010000112.1 GCA_021787775.1 Actinomycetes bacterium
TCCGATCTCCGTTGCCACGCTGGCGAGCCGGCTTTTTCCTGGCTGCTGGACGAGGCCGGCGGCGATCCGGACGAGGTCGCCGCTGCCGGCGCCGTCGTGCTGATATCTGCGGCCACTGGCGAGGGTGCGGCCAATCTCGTGCGGAGGTCGTTCGCGCTGCTCGAGCGGGCCTGGCGCCAGGCGTCAGTGCCCGCCGCCGCCGAACCCGAGGGCCGCATGGTCTACCGGCCGGCAGAGGCGGAGCACTGGGATGTCGTGCAGGAGGACGGCCGCTTCTGCGTTCGCGGCGCCGTGGTGGAAAAGCTGGTGGCGCGCACCGATTTCGAGAACGACGAGGCGGTCTCCTATCTACAGGAACGCCTGGAGCGCCTCGGGGTCAGCGACGCCCTGCGCAGCGCCGGCGCCGCTGACGGCGAAGAGGTCGAGATCGGTGGCATGGAGTTTGAACTGTGGTAGGGTATGGAAAACGAAACCCGGGAGAGCGCAAATAAGTATCGAAAGTACAGGAACACGCCAGTTTGCGGGCTCTTTTGCCGACCGGCTGGCCGCCGCCATCCAGTCCAAGGGTTCGCCCATCTGTGTCGGCATCGACCCCCGGCTGGAGAAGATGCCGGCGCCGCTGCTTGATCGTTTTCGGCCGCAGGCGTCCCAGGGATGCGGCTGCGGCCGCAAGGAGGTCGCGGAGTGCTTCGAGGAGTTCAGCGCCGCCATCATCGATGCCGTGGCGCCGCATGCGGCAGCGGTCAAACTGCAGCTGGCCTGCTTCGAACAGTACGGGCCGCCGGGATTCAAGGCTTTCCGCCACCTGGTGCGCCGGGCGGCCAAAGCCGGTCTGATCGTCATCGCTGACGCCAAGCGCGGCGATATCGGCCTCTCCGCCCAGGCATATTCCAGCGCCTTCATCGGCAGCCCTGCGGGGATGGACGGGCCGCTGAAGGGACTGGAGATTGATGCCCTTACAGTCAATCCGCTCTTCGGCCAGGACGGCATGGAGCCGTTCCTGGATGACTGTCGCAGTCACGCCAAGGGAATATTCGTCCTGGTCAAGACCTCAAACCCGGGTTCGGCCCAGCTGCAGGACCTGCGGCTTGAAAACGGCTTGCTCTGGTACGAGCATCTGGCCGGACTGGTGGACGGCTGGGGAGCCGGTCTGGTCGGTGCGGAAGGATACAGCAGCGTCGGCGCCGTAGTCGGCGCCACTCATCCGGAAGCGATCGGCCGCCTGCGCCACCTGATGCCGCGGGCGTTTTTCCTGCTCCCCGGGTATGGCGCCCAGGGCGCGGGCGCGGCCGATGTGGCCGCAGCTTTTGACTGCGACGGGCTTGGCGCCCTGGTGACGGCATCTCGTAGTATAATCTACGCTGTCAGTGACGCAGATTTCGCGGCTGCAGCCGGAGAGGCAGCAAGGAGGATGAAAGAAGAGCTCTGGAGCGCGCTTGG
The DNA here is from genome assembly GCA_021787775.1 of Actinomycetes bacterium. The sequence goes on from JAJYLK010000112.1 coordinate 1,441, forward strand.
TTAGGCCGCTCATACCTTCGACTCAATGAACACCGAAGCGACAATTGCGCGTGTGCTGGCGGTCATCGGCCTGGCGGCTGCCATCATCACCGTGGGCATGCTTGCTCGCAGCTCGGGAGTTTTCGGCGGCACCCCGGACCAGGTGCTTACCACCACCACGTCTCCAGCCGCGGCCCCGGCGGCAACGACTTCGACCGGCTCTTTCTCGGCGATGGATTCATCCGGATCCGCCTCCAGCAACGACACCTCCACCAGCTCCGCCAGCGACAGCCCGGGCGACTCCACCACCTCCACCACGACCGCGGGCAATACCTACGTGGTTCAGAATGGCGATACCTTTTACAGCATCGCCCATAAATTCAAAACGACGATCGCGAACATCCAGAAGCTCAATCCGGGCATCGACCCGCAGAATCTGAAGCCGGGAGTCACGATCACGGTCCCCGCCAGTTAGGCTTTCCGGCCGGAGGAGGCATCGATGGGTATCAGCCACAAATTCAGCCGCAGGACAAATGGCAGTATGAGGGAAAGTTTCAGGCCGCTGCTCCTGCTGCTGATGGCGCTTGCCGTCTTCACAATGCTGGCTACGCCAGCCTGGGCCGATGACCTGCCGGCGCCGCCTGCCAACACCGCCAAAGGCGTCTACATGTTCAACCCCAACGACGGCCAGGTCCTTTTCAGCCAGAATCCGGACATGGAGTTGCCGATGGCCAGCACCACCAAGATGATGACGGCGCTGCTGATCATAGAGGACGGCCACGACATGAATGACAAGGTCACCTGCAGCCAGCGTTGCGCGACAATCGGCGAATCGTCGATCTACCTGCAGCAGGGGGAATCGCTGACGGTGCAGCAGATGCTCAACGGCCTGCTGCTCCCCAGCGGCAACGACGCCGCCATCGCCCTGGCCGAGTACGACGCCGGCAGTGTGGAGGCGTTTGTCGACAAGATGAACAAGCGCGCCGCCGAGCTCGGCATGACGCACACGCATTTCGTCACGCCGCACGGTCTCGACGAGCCGGGTCATTACACCTCGGCCCGGGATTTCGCCATTCTGGGAGCCGAGGTGATGAAGCACCAGGAACTGCGCGAGATCGTCAAGCGGGAAGAGTACCGCATCCCCGGATACGGTCAGCCCGACGGGCGGGACCTGATCAATACCAACCATCTGCTCAAATATCCCTATGTCGACGGGATCAAGACCGGCTACACGGATAATGCCGGCGAGTGCATTGTCATCTCGGCAGAGCAGAACGGCGTCAGTCTGATCATCGTCTACCTGGGCGGGCCGTCGCTGGCGCAGCGCGATCAGGAAGTCTACAACCTTATCCAGTATGGCTTTGCCAGCTACGCCAGCCGTACGGTGGTCACGGCGGGCAAGGAATATGCGTCGATCAGTGTGCCCTATTCGCGCGACAAAAAGCTTTCGCTGGTGGCCCAGGGCGATCTGAGCCAGCAGGTTTACCTCAAGGATTCCGTGGATTACCGGTTGGTGCTGCCCGATGAGCCGACGCTGCCGATCAGGAAAGGCGACAAGGTGGGCATGGTGGAAGCTTACGACGGAGCCCGGTTGCTTGGCAGTGTCTACCTGGTTGCCGCAAATGACGTGGCGGCGCCGGGGCTCTCCGACCGGGTCGGATATTACATCTCGTCGATTTTCCATATCTTCGGAGCCGTCAGCCTGAAGCTGGCCGCCGATCTCACCAGGGGAATGCCGGAGGTGACGCGGGGTTGATCGTCACGGTCACTCTGAACGCGGCGCTGGACCGGACACTGACGGTGCCTAATTTTCAGGCGGGTTTCCGCCACCGCGCCAGCGAGAGCCTGACCCTGCCGGGCGGCAAGGGCGTCAACATCGCCCGCGCGCTCAAGAGCCTGGGCCAGCCGGTGATCGCAACGGGACTTGCGGGCGGCAAGACCGGCACCAGAATCGTCGAGGATCTCACCGCCGAGGGTATTCTCAATGACTTTGTGCGCATCCGCGACGAGTCGCGTACTTCGACGGCCGTCATCGATCCGACCAGCAGTCTGCAGACGGAGGTCAACGAATACGGCCCGGTTGTCACTTCCCGCGAGCTGCACGCGTTTTTGGAGAAGTTCACCTACATCGCCCAGGGCGCCGATGTCGTCATCCTGGCGGGGTCGCTGCCACGGAAGGTCAAGGAGTCCTTTTACCGCGATCTGGTGACGGCGCTCAATGAGGCAGACGCGCTGGTGGTGCTCGACACCGCCGGTGAACCGCTACGGATGGCGATCAAGTCAGGTCCCGGGCTGGTGTCGCCGAACATTTTTGAAGCGGAGGCGCTGGTGGGTCACGAATTCAGCGAGGATGACGACTTCCTCCAGGCCACGCGCCAGCTTTGCAAGATCGGCGCGGGCTCCGGCATCATCACGCACGCGGCCGGCTGCTATGCCTGCCTCGCCGGCGACGGCGGCCGGCAGGAATATTACAAGGTCACCATGACGCCGCTGGACCCGCTGAGCACCGTCGGTTCCGGAGATGCCTTCCTGGCCGGCTTCGTCTCCGCGCGCGTCTCCGGCAAGCCGGCCGGCGAGTGCCTGCGTTATGGCGTCGCCTGCGGCGCCGCCAACACCCAGAAATACGGCGCCGGCGTCTTCGATCCCCACGAAGTCAAGCGGCTGCTGGCGAAGGTGAAAGTCGAGGAGCTCAGCGCATAAAAAAAGGAAGCTGACCGGGCTTCCTTTTTTTAGAGGATGAAGGATGTTTGGCAATTTCAAGAAGCTGCGGCGTCCGCTTGCGGAAAGCGGGAAGCTTCGTCAGCCGGGGTTCCTTCTCCCTTGCTGGTGAAGCCGGTCTCTCGTACCCGCCATGCTTCTGTGACTCTTATCGGCGCCGGGCTCCGGCAACTTTAACTTTTTCGATAATTACTCTCTGTTTTGTCGCCCTTGTTGACACTGCGGCGGCGAAATATACTAGGCACACTTCATCGGGGCTTCGTATTGTTATTTTTTCATGTCCGCTAGGGGCCGGCCTGTGTTCGTGTGTCCGGCCACGGATGCAGCAGACACGCCAGCTGGCATTTCCGGAAAGGGTTTGATTGACAAGCGTAGCTTTTGTCTCATATCAGCTCAAGGGGCATGACGGCGTCTCGGCAGAATCGGAAAAGTGGATCCGGATCTTCCGCGAATGGGGATTCACCGTACACCGCATCGCCGGCTTTATCCCCGGCGCGGGAGAGTATGACCATATCATCCCCGAGCTCAATTTCCTGGATCCCCGCATCGAGGCGTTCACCTAAGATTTTTTTCCGGCCGCCGGGGCTGGCGATGGTGGCGACGGCCTCGAGCGGGAGCTGGAGGATCTGGCCGGGGAGATCGGCGCGGCTCTGGCGCGCGAGCTGGAAGCGATCGCGCCCGATCTGGTGGTAGCGGCCAATGTTTTCTCGCTGCCGTTCAACATCCCCATGAGCG
>JAJYLK010000113.1 GCA_021787775.1 Actinomycetes bacterium
GGCAGCATTTTCCTGCTGAAGGAGGGGCTTACGTTCAAGCAGGTCAGGACCGAGAGCCTGCGCGAGATCGACGCCCAGCGTTGAAGGCGCACCTCGACGTGCAGGGAATTTGCCAAGAGCAGCCAAATCACTTACTATCACTTAAACTTTCCGGATATTTTTTTCAGGGTCACGGTTAGATGTCAGTGAAAAAGGGAAAGTCTCCCACCAGAAACGATCCCGGCTCCGCCTGCATCCGCCGGGATCGATGTTGCTCTGTTCAATTCCAGTTAAGGCTGAAATGCGTGTAGGCATTCCCAGATCGCTGCTCTATTACAAATACCTTCCTTTTTGGAAGACCTTCCTCACCGAGATCGGGCTGGAGGTCGAGACATCTCCGCTCACCAACAAACAGATCCTCTCCTGGGGCGTAGAGGTGGCGGAAAACGAGCTGTGCGTCCCGGTCAAGGCTTTTTACGGACATTGCATGGCGCTGCGGGACCGAGTGGACGCCATTTTCGTCCCCCGGGTGGTGAGCGTCGAGGAGCGCGAATACACCTGTCCCAAGTTCCTGGGGCTGCCGGACATGATCGGCGCGGTGGCTGACAACCTCGGGCTGCCGCCACTGCTGACGCCGCGTCTGAACCAGCGCGAGAAGCCCAGCGAGTTCAAATGGCAGCTGATCAATTTCGCCCGCGAAGAGTTTGGGCTCGGCAGGCTGGAGGCAGCCATGGCGCTGGAATCGGCGCGCCGCGCGCAACGACGCTACCACGACAGCCTGGTGGCAGGCCGCCGGCCGCTCGACCTGCTGCCCGCCAGCCGGCTGAACCGGCCCCGCTGGCGTCCGGCGGGCAAGGGCGCCCGGCGCGTGGGCCTGCTGGGCCATCCCTACAACCTCTACGACGGCTACATCACCCAGAACCTGATCGCCCGGCTGGAAGAAGCCGGAGTTGAGCTGGTCGTGCCCGAAATGACCGACGAGCATGTGCTGATGGAGGCCGCCACCGATGTCCCCAAACAGCTTTACTGGACTTATGAGAAAGAGATCATGGGCGCCATCAACCACTGGACCGAGCAGAAGAAGGTGGATGGCGTCATCTACGTGCTTGCTTTCGCCTGCGGCCCCGATTCGCTGGTCCAGGTGCTGATCGAGCACCGTGCCCGTCAGCACAAGGTGCCGCTGATGTCCCTGACCATCGACGAGCACAGCGGCGAAGCCGGTCTTGTCACCCGGATCGAGGCATTCGTCGACATGCTGATGCGCAAGAAGCCGGCCGTGAGCGCCGCATGAGCGCGCGGACTGGCAGCGGCCGCACGCGTCCGGGCACCGGCATCAAGGTGACTACGCCCCACATGGGCAACCTCCACCTGCTGCTGGAGGATCTGTTTGAGCGAATGGGCGTGGAATACGTCAAGCCGCCGTTCTCATCAACAAAGACGCTGCAGATCGGCGTGAAACACAGTCCTGAGTTCGCCTGCCTGCCGCTGAAGATCAATCTGGGCAATTTCATCCAGGCGCTGGAGAATGGGGCCAACACGATCGCCATGGCGGGCGGCCACGGCCCCTGCCGCTTCGGCTACTATGGCATCGTCGAGGAGCGCATCCTCCGCGACCTGGGTTACGACTTCCGGTTCGTGATGCTCGAGCCTTTCGGCGACGGCCCGTGGACTTTTTACAAGACTTTTGAGTCGCTGGCGCCCGGCCTGAGCATTCCCAGCCTGTGGAAGATCCTCAAGGTATCATTCGCCAAGGGACGCGCTTTTGACCGCCTGGGACGGCGTTCCCTGCAGGTGCGGGCATATGAAGTGAACCGCGGCGATACGACACGGGCGCTCAAGGAAGCGGAAAAGATATTGGCCCAGGCCGGCACCGCTGAAGAGATCCGTGAGGCCGAGGAGGCAGCCGCGGCCGTCATCGAGGGCGTCGAGCAGGATCCGGAGCGGGACGTGCTGAAAGTCGGCATCGTCGGCGAGTTCTTCCTGCTGCTGGAGCCGTTCAGCAATTTCGACCTGGAAGAGGCGCTCGGCCACATGGGCGTTTATCTGGAGCGCTGCGTCTGGGTGACCGATTGGATTGCCCCCAGGAAGGACAACAAAATCTTCGGCTATCCCAAAAAGCTGATCGAGGAGAAGGCGGCGCCGTTCCTGAGCCAGAATGTCGGCGGCGAGGGCCGGGAGACGATCGGCAACACGGTCATGTTCGCGGAACGCGGTTTTGACGGTGTCATCCAGTTGCTGCCCTTCGGCTGCATGCCGGAGAACATCGCTACCAGCATCCTGCCCAAGGTGCAGCAGGTACATGACATACCGGTGCAGACCCTGGCCTTCGACGAACAGACCGGCAAGGCCGGCATGGTGACGCGGGTAGAGGCGTTCACGGACCTGCTGTGGGCCCGGAGAAACGGCCGCCTGATATCCGTGCCTCGCCGGGGGAAAAAGCCGGAAACCGCCTGCGTCGACTGCCAGCGCGCCGGAACCGCTTAAAACCAAAGTATAGGAGCAACATGGACTCGCAGGTCAAACCAGGCTATCTCGGCATCGACGTCGGCTCTGTCAGCACCAATCTGGTCATCCTCGACGATGACACGAACGTGCTGGCTGCCATCTACCGCCGCACCCAGGGCCAGCCGATCAAGGCGGTCCAGGCGGGCCTCAAGGAGCTTACCGAGATGATGCAGGGCCAGGAAGTAGACATCCGCGGCGTCGGCGCCACTGGCAGCGCCAGGCACCTGACCGGGGTCATCGTCGGAGCGGATGTGGTCAAAAACGAGATCACCGCGCATGCCGTCGCTGCCTCACAAGTAGTACCTGATGTCAACACCGTCCTCGAGATCGGCGGCCAGGACTCCAAGCTCATCGTCCTGCGCGACGGCGTCGTCACCGATTTCGCGATGAACTCCGTCTGCGCCGCCGGCACCGGCTCGTTCCTCGACCATCAGTCGGCGCGCCTGGGCATCCCCATCGAGGAGTTCGGCGGCTACGCTCTCAAATCCGAAAGCCCCGCTCACATCGCCGGCCGCTGCTCGGTGTTCGCCGAGTCGGACATGATCCACAAGCAACAGGTGGGCGTGGCCGTAGAGGACATCATCTACGGCCTCTGCCACGCGCTGGTGCGCAATTATCTGAACAACCTTTCCAAGGGCAAGGAGCTGCTGGAGCCGATGGTTTTCCAGGGTGGCGTCGCCGCCAACGCCGGCATGAAGCGGGCGTTCGAATCCGAGCTGGGCATCGAGGTCTTCATACCCACGCACCACAACGTCATGGGCGCCATTGGCAGCGCCATCCTGGCGATGGAGCTGGAGCTGGACTCAGGCGAGAGCAACTTCAAGGGTTTCGAGGTCACCGGCTTCGATTACAAGACATCGACGTTCATCTGCGAAGGCTGTTCCAACACCTGCGAGATTGTCCGCATCAGGGTGGACGGCAAGACCCTGGCGCGCTGGGGTGGCCGCTGCGGCAAGTGGGAAATGCAGGACTCCGCGGGTTCGAGGCAAAAAAGAGAACTGCTGGCGGCCCGCTGACGGCCGCGCGGAAAGTGACGACTGGGCGGCCCGCCAGGGGGCCGTACGAAAATCTGAAGTCCGGCAGGAGGAGCCCATGAACGAGCCCAGCCCGTATGAGGACGTACGCAATGCTTTCAAGATCGATCCCGGCAACCGCCGCTTCCGGGTAACTATCTACCTGGGCGGATTCAGGATCGTGGGCACCGCGATCCTGACCATGGATACACGTTCATCGTCCCGGCGAACCTCCGATTTCCTGCGGAATTTCCCGGAGGATTACATGACGCTGACAGAGGTGCAGATTTACGACCTCGAGCTCAATTCGGTCATCGACGAGCCCGACTTCATCCTCCTGAACGTAAAGAAGATCGACCTGCTGCACGCAAGGGAAGTGGAAAACGTGGAAGTCGATCGTGAGGGCGAACCGCCGGCGCAGGGCTCTTAGCCGGAGCGGGCTTTGGGCCGCCGGTTTCGGGCTCGGATTGCCGGCGTTTTCCAGACCGCATATGCGCCGGGCCGGCGCGGGCCAAGTCTACGCGTTGCGCTGCCAGGCTCCGTAGGCCGCTGCCGCCATCCAGAGCAGCTTCCAGATGCCCCCGACACTGATCACGTAGTCGATCGTCGCCGCGGTCAGCCCGAAGGCGTTGAACCCCGTGAGGAAGAAGGGAAAGACGATCCCGAACGCGGCGCAGGCCGCCGCCCAGCCCGCCACCTGCGTGCCGTGGAAGCGGCCACTCGCGCGTGACACCGCCTCGCCGACGCCGGCGCCCAGACCGAAAGCAATCATGATGGCGAAGAAAGCAAACAGGCTGAGCGAGGTGACCAGCAGCCCGAAGACGTAGCCCCCAACCGCGCCGGCGCCCAGGCCGGCGGCCACCATCTTTACCAGCCGGTCCGGCTTGATGCGCACCAGCGCCGCTTTTGGCATCCTGGCGCAACGCGGACACTTGGCGGACACGGGCGTATGCACCATGCAGTCGGGACAGATGGGATCGCCACAGGCGCTGCAGGTTACCAGAGTTTCTACGGAAGGATGATTGACACAATACATCTCACTATTGATTCTAGCAGAAACAGTGAAATACCCTGCGGTTTTTGAGCAGAGGGGGGGACGTTCCTTTCCTAACTTTCCTAAATTTCTGTCTGCCCTAACTTCTGGGCTGTCTATTCAGATTTAGGAAAGTTAGGAAAGGAACGTCCCCTTTGCACCCCTTTGCACTACCTGCAATTGTTTTGGTATTACTCCGACTCCCCCAGCCCCAGTTCTTTCAGCAGCGATTCCTTCGGAAGCGCTCCGACGACTTGTTTGACAGCTTCGCCGGCCTTGAACATAATCACCGTGGGGATGCTCATGATGTCGTACTTGGCCGCCGTCTCGCGGTT
>JAJYLK010000114.1 GCA_021787775.1 Actinomycetes bacterium
GCTGCCGGCGCTACGGGATTGAAGAGCCTGCTGTCCTGTTGATGGAATGGAAGCTTCGTGGAGGCCGTCCCCTCGATGAGGTCAACCGCCTGGAGGATGCGGCCGCGCGGGGGGCGGGAGAACTGGCGGACGAGCTTTGCCGGCTGCTCCAGGACCTGCTCCGGAAGCAGACCGCCGCCGGGACCGCTCTGGCTGAGCTGCAAACCGATCTGGCCGCCCTCGAGGTTCTCCAGCTGCTGTGCCGGCAGGCCGGGCATGTCGCCAAACTGATCGCAAGCGAGGCTCGCCGTGACGCCCGCGGGTCCGATGCCGCCGCCAGGCTGCTGGAGCGCGCGATCAAACAGGCCGTGCTCCGGATTCCCGCCGCCAGCCGGCAATGTGTCCGCCTGCTCGATCCACACCGGATCCTCAACCAGCGTTTTGACATTGTTTTTGTCTGTGGCATGGTGGAAAAACAGTTTCCCAATCTCGGCCGGGAGGATTCTTTCTTTTCCGACAGCGACCGCCGTGTGCTGGCGGAAGGGCACGGGCTCTCCCTCGACAGGCGCGAGCACCGTCTGGATCAGGAGCGGTTTCTTTATTTCCGCACACTCAGCCGCGCCCGGGAGCGGGTGTATCTCTGTTACCCATCCTGCGACAAAGAAGGCAGACCGTCAATAAAATCACTTTTCGTCGACGACACCCTCCGGTTGTTCAACCCGGAATCAGTCATCACCGCCGGGAGGACGCTCAGCGACCAGACTTATCCACCCGGCGAAGCGCCCACCCGCAGCGAAGCGCTCCGCTCGCTCGCGGTCTGGTCCCGGCGCCGTGATGGGGCTTCTGTGAAGGCTCTGATCGCAAGCGACCCGGCAGGGCTCGGTGAGCGCCTGACGGCGAGCCTGGCCGCCAGCCGGCTGGATGCCGCGTGCGTTCGCGACCCGGAGATCGTTTCGGCGCTGAAGGAACGGACCGGTTTTCAGGTCACTGAGCTGCAGACGTACCTGCGCTGCCCGTTCCGATATTTCGTGGAAGCGCTGCTTCGGCCGCTGGAAATCACGCCGGCGGCGCATGGCGAGAAGCGCGGCCGCGTGATCCACGACATCCTCTGCAGATTCGGCGCCCAGCTGAAGCGTTCGGGCCTGTTTCTCAACGCGGAAGCCGACCCGGCGCAGATCGCGGCGGCCAGGCGCCAGATGTCGGATTTCATCGAGGACGAATTCCTGGATGCGGAGCTGGATCTTGAGACCCTGATCCTCAGGAACGAGCTTGAATTCCATCTCAACCGTTACATAGACAGGGAAGTGGAAAGCAACCGCGACCTGGAATACTTTGATTTCGAGGTTGGTTTCGGCGGCGCGCGCGGCAAGTGCGGCGACAGGAACAACACGGAGAACGTGCTGCCAGTGGGAGATTTTTACCTCAAGGGGCGGCTCGACCGCGTTGACCGGGAGCCGGGCAGCAGCCACGCCCTGGTGATCGACTACAAGTCGTCGCGGTCGGCGATCTCCCAGGCGGATTTCGGGAAGCGGAAAGAGATCCAGATTCCCCTCTACATCCTCGCGCTCAGGGAAGCCTTCGGTCTCGAGCCGGTCGGTGGGGAATACTATGCCCTGCGCGGCGACGAACGCGGCGGCCTGTATCTGGCGGGGTACGAGCAGATGGTCGGTGCTGCTTCCTCCCAGATCAGGGGGAAAGATTTTGTCTTTGCAGATGAATTTGAACAGCATCTGGAGGAAGCGAAGATGCTGGCAAGTGAGGCGGTCGCCGGGATCCGCGCGGGTGATTTTCGCGCTCGGCCGCTTGACAAAAAGAAGGATTGTCGCTGGTGCGGCCTGGCCGGTGTCTGCCGGCTTGCCGCCCGCGCCAGGCTGGAAGGCAGTGATGACGACGATGCCTGAGATCGAGCTGACCACGGATCAGAAGCGCGCCATCACGACCCTCGCCGGTCCGCTGTTCGTGGCTGCCGGAGCCGGCTCAGGCAAAACCGGTGTCGTCACGCGCCGGTTCGTGCACGCGATCGCGTCCGGTTATGCCACCGTGGACGAGATCCTGACCATCACCTTCACCAAGAAAGCCGCCGCGGAGATGATGGAGCGCATCCGTGACCTGCTGCGCGAGCGCGACAGCATCGATGTCACGGAAGAGGGAAAGAGCCGCATGGCCGCCGCCTGCCGCGCGATCGAGCAGGCCCGCATCAGCACGATCGACAGTTTCTGCGCTTCCCTGCTGCGCGCCAATGCGCTCAGCGCCGGCATCGACCCGAATTTTGCCGCGATCGACGAGTCCCAGGCCGCCCTGATCCAGGAAGAGGTCTTCGATCTTTGCCTCCTGGATCTGATCAGGAAAAACGGTCCCGCGGCCGTGGAGTTCATCACTGCCTACGACCCCAACCTGGACGGATCCCTGTTCCGCGCGGTGACCAAAGCGCAGACAGCGCTGCGCAGCCGCGGGCAGCCGGTGACCCTGCCGCACCCTGAGCTTCCTGACATCGGCGCCGCCGGGCGCGAGCTGAGCAGGGCCGTGCGCGACGCCCGCGCCGCCGTGGCCCGCATCGCCAGCCCAAACCGGTTTCAGAGCAGCGGCATCGCGCGGCTGGAGCGGCTGGAACAGGCGCTTGCCCTGACCGATCCTGTCGAGCGGATCAAGGCGGCGGACACCGGCGAGGTGAAGTTCAAGAGCATGGGCCCGGCGCGGGAGGAGTTCTCCCGGCTGGAGCTGCCGCGCCTGGCGCTGATCAACGCGCTGCGCTCGCATCTGGCGGTCGATACGCTGAATCAATTCCGCCAGCTGCTGGAGCAGTTCGAGCTCAGCTATTCGCAAAGGAAGCACGAGATGGGCGCGATGGATTTTGCCGATCTGGCGCTTCATACCAGAGATTTGCTGAAAGGCAACGATGCGATCCGCGGGCGTATCTCATCCGCGTTCCGGCTGGTGATGATCGATGAGTTTCAGGACACCAACCCGCTGCAGCTGGAGGTCATCAGGCTGGTAGCGGACGGCAATCTCTTTGTTGTTGGCGACGAGAACCAGGCCATCTACGGATTTCGCGACGCGGAGGTGGCGTTATTCCAGCGGGAGAAGGAGAAAGCCCGGGCAGGCGATTGCCTGGTCGAGCTAAAGGATAACTTTCGCAGCCAGCCGCAGATCATCCGGTTCATCGATCATGTCTTCAGGCGCGAGGACATGCTCCTGCCCGGTTATCTGGAACTGAATCCGGCGGCGGCGCTCGCCGACGAAAGCGAGGATTGCCGGGTCGAGATCCTGTTTGTCGATACGCGGCGCAACAGCAAGAAAGAGGGTCTGGAAGCGGTCGGTGCGCCGGACGCCCGCCGGGCGGAGGCGCAGCTGATCGTCCGGCGCCTCCAGGAACTCGAACGCCAGGGATACAGCAAGGGCGACATGGCGGTCCTGCTGCGTTCGGCAAACGACGCCGAGATCTACCGCGACGCGCTGGATCAGGCCGGCATCGAAACACATTTTTCCGTGGGCAAGGGATATTTTGCCAAGCTGGAACTCCATGATGTGATGAATATCTTCAAGCTGATCATCAACCCGCTTGACGATCTGGCCATGCTGGGCGTCCTGCGGTCGCCGCTCGTCGGCCTGGGTGACGACGCGCTTTACTGGCTTTACCAGCCGGATGGCGGCGAAAAAGGGTATCAGCCCGCATGGCCCGAGCTTCAGTCGCCGGCCAGGCTTGAGCGCCTTGACGGCGCCGACCGGCAAAAGGCGCTGGCGTTCGTTTCCCGGCTGGAGCGGTTGCGCCGGAGCGCCGGCAGAAAGTCGCTGCGGGAACTGGTGGAGGATGTGATCAACATGAACGATTACGCCGCCAGCATCGCCGCCGGCCCGGATGGCAAACAGGATTTTGCCAACCTGATGAAACTGCTTGATCTCGCGGCTGATTTCGAAACGGCCTGGAGCAACGATCTCGCCGGCTTTACTTCGTTTCTCGAGCGGCAGAAGATCCGGGAGGCAAGTGAAGTGGAGGCGCCCACCGAAGCCGAAGGCGTGCAGGCGGTGCGCGTGATGACGATGCACACGGCCAAGGGGCTGGAGTTCCCCCTGGTGGTGCTGCCCAATCTGCAGGCTCCCGGCCGGAGCGATTCGCCGGTGCTGTTGCTGGACCGCAGTAGCAAAAATCGCATTGGCCTCAAGTTCAGGACCAGCGGCGATGGCGGAGGCAACGCCTTCGACTTTGACGAGTTGTGGCGTGAGGAGGTCAGCCGGGACAATCAGGAATCGCGGCGGCTGGCCTATGTGGCCATGACCCGGGCCCGGAACCATCTCATCCTCTCCGGCGCAGCTCCGGCTGACCGGTCGCCGAATCAGGAGAATCAGCGCAGCTCGCCGTTTGACTGGCTGCGCACAATTTTTGAGCTGGAGTGGCCGCGCGATGAAAACCTGGGCAAGGCCGATCGCATCGAAGCCGTGGCCGGCGCGAGCGTGGGTCTGCAAATCTGCACCGATGCCGAAAAAGCCGCGCGCTCCGGTCAACTGGGTCCGAAGCGGCACGCGCCGGAGCTGCCCCAAATCGATCCCGCGATCGTTCGCCAGCCCGATGCGGCGATCCATGTGCCCTCCGTGATCTCGCCGACCGCGCTGGATACGTACGCTGCCTGTCCGCGGCGATACTATCTGGACAATGTCCTCAGGGCCGGCGACGTGTTCCCGGCGCAGGCGCCGGTGGGCGGGGATGGGCGCAGCGGCCTTTCCAGCACCCGGATGGGTGTGCTGGTGCACGCGATACTGGAAAAGGACCTGCTTGCCGTCGAATCGGGAACGGCAACAAACGAACTTTTTGACCAGCGCGCGCGCGATGAGCGGAT
>JAJYLK010000115.1 GCA_021787775.1 Actinomycetes bacterium
GAATTCTTCAACCCCACCTGACCATTCTGCAAGCGTGAGAAGCCCATCGTTGATGCGCTACAGCAGGAATATAAAGGGAAGATCGATATCTATACGTTCGACCTGACGCAGCCCGCGAACCAGTGCCAGCTGACCAAGATCGGAATCACGAGCGTGCCGGCGATCGTCTATTACGATGCCAAGGGCAAGCAGATGAACACCACGGCTTCCTTCCTGACACAGAGCGATCTGGAGTCGATGCTGAACGATCTGCTGGCCGGAAAGACGCCGACCGCCCCCGCGACAAGCACCACCAGCTCCTCCTAAGCCACCGGGCAGACGCTAAGGCAGCTCATTGAAGCTGACCTCGCCCATCCGGCCGCGGACTTCGTTCATCAGGTTATCCCAAAAATTATGGAGAGCGCACGGATCTCCTCCCCTCCTGCATTCTCCCGGCCTGATCTTGCAGCGGTTCAGCAGCACCGGCCCATCGATCGCCTCTATCACGTCCAGCAACGATATCGCCTCCGGCTGACGGGCGAGAGAGACGCCGCCCTGGCTGCCACGCAGGGTCCTCAGCAGTCCCGCACGCGCCAGGGTACGGATGATGGTGGGCAGATATTTCTCCGGGATCTGCTGGCTTTCGGCGATGGTTCGCGTCTGAAGCAGAGCGCCCGGGCCCGCTTTAACCAGTTCCCTGACTGCGCGGATAGCATAATCCGCCTGCCTGCTGATCTCCATGCGTTTTCTCCCCAGCCTTGCCGTTCCGGGATCTGGGGTGCCGGAAATCGGACTGATTTATCAGTTAGTGCACATATATAGTTCGATTTATTAATTTAGGAAATATCGAGCCCGATGTCAACGATACTTTTAGGAGGGATAGCTGGCTGCCTGACGGCGCCAGATGCGTACTAATCGCGATTAAGCGCGGCAAATTCCGGCGCCAGCAAAGCGTATGTCTCTTCCAGCGCCTGCGGCACGACGTGGATGTCGGCGATCACAGGCATGAAGTTGTTATCGCCCTGCCAGCGCGGGACGATGTGCATGTGCAGGTGTTCCTTGATGCTCGAGCCGGCAATCTCGCCCAGGTTGAGGCCGGCGTTGAGCGCATGGGGCGCCAGCGTCTTCTTCAGTACCACAACGCATTTACGGGTAAGTTCCATCACTTCGGTTGAGGCCGCGCCGCTGAGTTCCTCCAGCTCGGATATGTGCTCGTAGGGAGCTACCATCAAGTGTCCGGAGTTGTACGGGTAGAGGTTCATGATGACATATGCAAGCTTTCCGCGGTAAAGCACCAGGTTACGCACATCGTCGCGCTCCTGTGCCACGCGGCAGAACAGGCACCCCTCTTCCTTCTCCCCGAGGATATAGCTGATGCGCCATGGCGCCCATATCGGTCTTTCTGTCAACCTTCCTCCAGTTGTCGCATTTTGGCGCGCCCGACAGGATTCGAACCTGTGGCCTTCGGCTCCGGAGGCCGACGCTCTATCCAGCTGAGCTACGGGCGCAAAGGGATGCCAGAATGCTGGCAAAAACGACTAACATTATAACAGTGATGATCGCCCGGGGAAGAAAAAAGCGTGGCGGAGAGGGAGGGATTCGAACCCTCGAGACGAGTTAACCCCGCCTACACGATTTCCAGTCGTGCTCCTTCGGCCAGCTCGGACACCTCTCCGCGGCAGCGCAAAACCGGCCCTCAGGCTGGCCGGGCCGTGCCGTGATAATACCAGAAAGAATTCAAGCTTGCCGCTGGCAGCGCCGCCTGCTCCACCGCTGTTTGCCGGCTATTTCACCATTTGTTAAGGTAAGTTCAACTGATGTTCAAACGAAATAGCAAATTCATGGTCATGGCCGGCGTAATGCTGGCCATGCTATTGGCGTCGCTGGACCAGACCATTGTGGCGACGGCCATGCCAAAGATAGCACACGATCTCAACGGGCTGGATTATTTCAGCTGGGTGTTCACCGCTTATCTGCTGGTCTCGGCCATCACCGTGCCCATTTACGGCAAGCTGTCGGACGTCTACGGCCGGCGCGGCTTCTTCCTGGTCGCCATCGCGGTCTTTCTCGCCGGCTCGATAATGTGCGGGTTTGCCCAGAACATGCCGGAGCTGATCGCTTTTCGCGGCTTTCAGGGGATCGGCGGCGGCGCTCTGATGGTGCTCTCCATCGCCGCCGTGGGCGACATCATCCCGCCGGCCGAGCGCGGCAAATGGCAGGGGCTGATCGGCGCCGCTTACGGGGTGGCCAGCGTCGCCGGACCGCTGCTGGGCGGCTGGATCACAGATAACAGCAGCTGGCGCTGGATCTTTTTCATCAACGTGCCCATCGGCATCATCGCCCTGGCCGTGATCGCCCTTGGCATGCCCAAGATCATCCCCGAGGCGAAGAAGGTGATCGACTATGCCGGCGCCCTGCTGCTTTCTCTCGGTCTGGTGCCGCTGCTGCTGGCGCTGGTATGGGGCGGCAGTACGTTTGCGTGGACTTCCGGCGTCATCATCGGGCTGTTCGCCGTTGCCGCCGTGGCGCTGACCGCGTTTGCGCTGGTGGAATCACGCGCCGTGGAGCCTATCCTGCCGATGTCGCTGTTTAAAAGCCGGGTTTTCAGCGTCGCCGTATCGGCCACGTTCCTTTCGGCGATGGTGCTGTTCGGCGCCATCATTTTCATCCCGCTGTTCGCCCAGGGGGTCATCGGCGTTTCCGCCACCAACTCGGGGCTGATCCTGACGCCGCTCATGGCCGGCCTGATTGTCGCGTCGGCTGTGGCGGGACAGATCATCTCGCGCACCGGCCGGTACAAGTATCTGGGGATCTTCGGCATGGTCATCAGTGCGATCGGCATGTTCATGATGTCCCGGATGGGAATGGATACCACCAGCAACCAGCTGCGGCTCAACATGGTCATCACCGGGGTGGGGCTTGGCGTCACCCTGCCGATCTTCACGGTCGCGGTGCAAAGCGCCTTCGGTCATGCGCAGCTGGGCCAGGTGACCGCCTCGGCGCAGCTGTTCCGCAGCATCGGCAGCACCGTCGGCAGCGCCGTCTTCGGCGGGCTGCTCAACAGCCAGCTGGCCGGCCGGCTCGGCGGCCTCTCGGCGGATGGTTTCGTGCAGACGATGAAGCATCTCTATCCGCAGGCGGCCATGGACAGGATCGACGCCAACGCGCTGCAGAACTTCCTGACGCCGGACGGGCAGTCACAGGTGAAGGCGGTGATCGCCAGCCGGGCGCCGCTATCGCAGCAACAACAGCTGCTGAGTGGCTTCAGCCATTTCCTGGAGACGCTGAAGATGGCCTTCAGCAGCTCGATCGCCGAACTCTTCGTTGCCGGCACAGGTGTGATGATCGTGGCCTTCCTCATCACCTGCCTGATGCCACAGATCAAGCTGCGGCGTTCAAACCTGCCGGCGCTCGAGGAGGGCGGCACCGAGCTGGCGCTGGAGCTGGGCCAGTTCGATCCGGAGCGGGAAATGGATCTGGGTGATGCCGGCAAAACGGAAGCGGAGCCCGGGACAGATACGCCGGACATGGAGCCGCTGCCGGAAAAGGGCTGAGGTTGGTGCAGGCTCTTTAGAGGCCTGCCTCCCTGACGACCTCTGTCAGGGGGCGGCGCGGAGAGCGGAACTGATTCTCGACATGTCCGGTATCTTTGTGCCCCAGGGCGATGCCGATGACTACAGAAAACTCATCCGGAATGTCAAGCTCGGCCCTGATCAGCTGCGGGTAGGCGACAAACGCATACGCGATCGCGGAGCCGATGCTGCGTTCGGTCGCCGCCAGCATGATGCTTTGCGACAGCATGCCCAGGTCGAAGACAGACCACTGGCCCAGGGACCGGTCCATGCAGATGAATACCACCGCCGGCGCAGCGAAAAAACCGATGCCGCCCGCGGACATCGTCCGCCGCGCCTCGTCGTCTTCGCGGCTGATGCCCAGCAACTCGAACCGCTTCTTCCCCAGCTCGTGCATGCGCTCCTCGATCTGCGGCGGCCATTTTTCCGGGCGCGCCAGGTCTTGCTGGGGCGGCTGATTACTGTTGAAGCTCTCGATACAGGCCGATCGCAGCCGCTGAAGCGGCTCGCCAGCAGCCAGGTAGACCTCCCACGGCTGCGTGTTCGCCCAGGACGGTGTGGCATTGGCGGCTTCCAGAATCTCGAGCAGCGTTCCCTTATCGACCGGTTCGGGCGTAAAGGCGCGCACGGTATGGCGGGATTTCAGCGCATCGGTGACGTTCATTTGGAACCCTCCTGTGGAAAATATGATTTAAAAGCAGTCAGAATATGAGAATCCCCGGCAGGAGGTAATTGAAACAGGGGTCCCGGCCGGGGGACTTTTTTGGCGGAGAGGGAGGGATTCGAACCCTCGGTGCCCCGAGTAGAGGCACAACGGTTTTCGAGACCGCCGCATTCAACCAGCTCTGCCACCTCTCCGCGGTAACAAAGGCCGCGCCTTCAGGCTTCCCGGCGCCGGTGCCTGCCTAAGTTTAACCAATGCGCCGGCCAAGGTGAAACCGGTCAGCGGCGGCGGGCAAAAAACTGCTTCAGCAGGGATGCCGCTTCAGCCGCCAGCAGTCCGTTGTCGACCTGGACCTGATGGTTGAGGCGCGAATCGCGCACTATGTCCATCAGCGTGCCGGCCGCGCCCGCCTTCTCATCGACAGCGCCAAAGATGAGGCGCTCGATACGTGACATATAAATCGCGCCGGCGCACATCGGGCAGGGCTCGATCGTGACATAAATTGTGCAGCCCGGCAGACGCCAGCCGCCAAGCTTCCCCGCCGCGGCGCGGATGGCAATGATCTCAG
>JAJYLK010000116.1 GCA_021787775.1 Actinomycetes bacterium
AGGCGCTGCTGGCCAGCACCGGCCTCGACGCCAGCCAGACGCTGCCGCTGCCCTCGGTCCCGGATGTGATCATGGCGGTTGCGCGCGGCGAAGTGGCGCAGGGGATCGTGCCGATGGAGAACACGCTCGAGGGTTCGATCAACGTCACGCTGGACTATCTCGCCTTCGAAGTCGACAACGTGCGCATCATCCGCGAGATCGACCATCCCATCCACCAGAAACTGATCGCCCGCTCACCGCTGGCGCTGGATGAAATCGAGCAGGTGCTGTCGCTGCCGCACGCGCTGGCGCAGTGCCGCAAGTTCCTGCGCGAAAAGCTGCCACGAGCAAATACGGCCGCCGCGGGCAGCACCGCCGAGGCAGTGCGGATCGTCAGCGAGTCCGATAAGAAGTGGGCCGCGATTGGCAGCCGGCTGGCCGCCGAGCGTTACGGCTGCGTAGTGCTGGCGTCCGACATCGAGGACCGGCCCGACAACGAGACGCGCTTCGCGCTGCTGGCCACCGGTCCGGCGCCCCAGGATCTGGTCGAACCCTACAAGACCTCGATCGTCTGCACCATCGCCCACGACCAGCCGGGCAGCCTGCTGCAGATCCTGCAGGAGTTCTCCCACCGCGACGTCAACCTGACCAAGATCGAGTCGCGGCCGTCCAAGAAGGGGCTGGGCGACTATATTTTCTTCATCGATGTCGAGGGCCGCGAGGAAGACGCGCCGGTAGCCTCGGCGCTCAAGTGCCTGCAGTGCAAACTGGCCGGGGTGAAGATGCTCGGGTCCTACCCGGCGGGCTGAGCGGTGGCGCGCGAGCGGCTGGCGCCCGGGGTTTTTGACCTGCCAGTGGACCGGATCCGCCGCGGCTTTTACACCGACGTCTATTTCAACCGTACCAAGAGTGTGCTGGAACGCAAAGGCATGCATCCGCACGTGGTGATGCAGGTCTTCCAGAAGAAGGAGGCCTGGCTCGGCGGCATGGACGAAGCGCTCGCCTGCCTCAGACTGGCCAGCGGCCACTTCGCGCCGGACGGCAGCTGGGTGGATGGCTGGAACTCGCTCATAGTCCGCGCCCTTTATGATGGTGACCGCGTCTCTCCCTACGAGACCGTGATGACGATCGAGGGCGATTACCCGCTGTTCGCCCACCTGGAGACGGTCTGCCTCGGTTCGCTGGCGCGGGGCACGCTGGTGGTGAAGAATGTGCGCGCCGCGCTGGACGCCGCGAACGGCAAACCGGTGCTGATGTTCGGCGCCCGCCACGACCATTACGCCGTGCAGCCGCTGGACGGGCTGGCGGCGCGGATAGCAGGGATAGACCAGGTATCAACGGACGCCCAGGGATCCCTCTGGGGAGGGAAGGGCATCGGCACCATTCCCCACAGCCTGATCGCCTCCTGTGGCGGCGACACGGTGGCGGCCACGCGCGCCTTTGCTGATATTTATTATCCGGATGTCAACATAGTCTCGCTGGTGGACTTCGACAACGACTGCGTCGCCACTTCGCTGGCGGTGGCCCGCGAGCTGAAGGAGCGGCTCTGGGGCGTGCGGCTGGACAACTCCGAGACGCTGGTGGACCGCAGCCTGTGGGAGGATATGGGCTACTTCAAGCCCACCGGCGTGCAGCCGGAGCTGGCCTTCAGGGTGCGCGAGGCGCTGGACCGGGAAGGCTTCACGCACGTGAAGATCATCGTCAGCGCCGGCTTCGACGCCGCCAAGATCACCCGCTTCGAGGCGGCGGGCGCGCCTGTGGACGCCTACGGGGTTGGCAGCAGCCTCATCCGGGGAGAAAACGATTATACGGCTGACGTGGTCATGCTCGATGGAAAGCCATGCGCCAAGGTCGGCCGCCGATACCGCCCGAACGACCGGCTGGAGCCGGTAGGGTAGCGGAGACAGCCCGGCCGAAGATAATTTTTCCGCGCTACTGGATTCAGGTTTCCGGATCAACCGGCAGAGCCCTGGGAGGAAAAATGAAAAGAGCGGTCATCGCCGCCGACGCGATCAACGGCTTCCTCAAGTTCGGCAACCTGGCCAGCCCGCGAATGCTCCGGGTGCTGCCATGCATCGAAGAGCAGCTAAGGCGCGAGAGCGCCGCCGGTTCGAAGATCATCTTCCTGCATGACAACCACGCGCCGGACGACCCCGAGTTCCGCATGTTTCCGCCGCACTGCATCGCCGGCACCGACGAAACGCACGTGGTGGAAGAGCTGCAGCCCTATACTCAAGGGGCGGTTTTGATCCCCAAGACGAAATATGATGGATTCTACCAGACGGCGCTGGAGGCCGAACTGGCCGCCTTCGGCCCCGATGAGGTGATCATGACCGGCGTCTGCACCGACATCTGCGTGCTGCACACGGTCGAGGGACTTATCAACCGCGGCTACCGTGTGATCGTGCCGCGCTACTGTGTCGAGACCTACGACTCGCCCGGACACAACGGCGACGAAGTCAACGCTTTTGCCCTGGCGCACATCCATGATGTACTCGGAGCGGAGATTGCGGGCTAGCTCCATCCTCCCCCTTTAAGCAATTCCGTCCCGGTGCCGATGAAGTTTTACGGCCGGCGCGACGGACGCCAGCCGTGTGCGGATTTACACCGAAACCTGGGGCGCAACAATCACCACCGCCCCTTGACCAGGGTGAGAGGGCCAGGGCATGAGTAAAATCTGGGGGATCCCCCTGCTGAGCCGCCTGAGCACGAAGGTGGTCATCGGCTTTCTGGCGATCACGGTCATCTTCTCGGTACTGGGGCTGCTTACTTCCCGTCAGGTGAACATCGTCAGGGACTCCGCGAACGAGGCGGCCGACAGATCCGAGGCGGTCCAGCATCTGCAGGAGGCCAAGGCCGCGGCGGAAGACCAGATTCAGGCTCACTACGAGCTGCTGCTGGAAAACAGGGCGGACAAGATCGCCGCCTTCCAGGCGGCCCACCAGAAGTTCGACAGCGCCCTTGCGAACGCGGAGCGGCATGACACGACGCCCGAGGAGCAGAGCTGGTTCAACCAGCTGCAGGCCGCCGGCGACAATTTCAACAACAACTTCATCAATGGCGTGGTGCCTGCCTGGCGCGCCGGCAACTCCGCCACTGCGCTGGCGCGGGAAAAGGGCTCGGACACCATCCTCGATACCATCCGCAACCTGACGGACCAGCTGGTCAACGATTTTGACGCGCGCAACCAGAGCGCCCGCCAGGCCGCGGAAGTGGCCGCCACCGGCGCCCGCAACTATCTGCTGTTCGCGGCGCTGATCGGCATCGGTCTCAGCGGCATCATCGCCACGGTCGCGGCCACACGTCTCAACCGGCCGCTGAGGGAACTCAAGAGCGCCAGCCTCGACATGACCCGCGGCGATCTCGACCGGCGCGTGCAGATCATGTCCAATGACGAATTCGCCGAGCTCGGCCGGGCGTTCAACGGCATGGCCGACGCCATGGAACACAAGATCCACCAGCTGACCAGGCTCTCGGACATCGCCCTGGCGATCAGCTCGGAGTTCGACTGGAACAGCGTCGTCGATATCGTCATGGAGAAAGGCATGGAACTGACCGACTCGCAGGCGGCCGCCATCGTCCTGTTCGACGAGGAGCGTGGCGTTTTCACCGACACCTTCACCACCGGTCTCAGCGACCGCTTTGTCAGCAAGATGCAGTTCCGTCGCGGCGGTCTGGCCGACGAGGTGCTGCTGGGCGAGCGGGCGGTTTTCAGCGACGACCTCAACGCTACCCACCGCCTGAGCAAGCTCGCTCACGAAGAAGGCGTCCAGGCATTCATCTGTCTGCCGCTCAAGGTGCAGCAGCGCCGGCTGGGCGTCTTCTATGTCTACAGCCGGGAGGTGGAGGCTTACGGGCGCGACGAGCTCTCCGTGCTTACCATCCTTTCCAACCAGGCAGCGATCGCCATCCAGAACGCCAAGCGCTTCGAACGCAGCCGCGAGGAGGCGGTGACCGACGGCCTCACCGGCCTTTACAACCAGCGCTATTTCTACGAACGCCTGCAGGAAGAGATCGAGCGCGCCTCGCGCAGCGGCAAACCGCTCTCGGTCGTCTTCTGCGACCTCGACAAGTTCAAGGTCTTCAACGATCTCAACGGCCACAGCGCTGGCGACAAAGCGCTGAATAGTGTGTCGCGCATCATCTCTGAATCAAAACGCGCCATCGATGTTGCCGCCCGTTACGGCGGCGAGGAGTTCGCCGTCATCCTGCCTGATACCGATAGCTCCGGCGCGCAGATCATCGCTCACCGCATCCGGCGGCGCGTGGCCGGCTTCGCCTTCGACACCAAGTCACGGACGAACACGCCGCTGACAACCAGCATCGGCGTCGCCAGCTTCCCGGAAGACGCTGACCAGGCCAATGATCTTGTTGATAAGGCGGACTGGTCTATGTATTATGGCAAGCGCCAGGGAGGCAACCGCGTCACGCTCTTCCACGAGGAGCAGAATGAGTTCGGCGCCGTTTCGCTGGAGGACCTGGTGCGGGAGGAGTTGCACCTGGCGGCGGCGCAGGCGATGGCAGCCACGGTCGATGAGCGCAATGTCTATGACAAGCGGCATGCCGAATCGGTGGCAAGGCTGTCATCGAGCATCGCCATGCAGCTGGGGCTGGACGAGGACGAGATCCACCGCGTGCGCGTCGCCGGCCTGCTGCATGACATCGGCCTGGTGAGCGTCCCGGACGAGAT
>JAJYLK010000117.1 GCA_021787775.1 Actinomycetes bacterium
GTCCTCGGAGCAAAAAGTCCTCGACGTACCGCAGCGGGTACGACTGCGGGCTTTTTACTCCTGCGTCCTTGCCCATCGACTTTTCGCTCGGCCTCGCTACGAATAACCTACCGGGATAAGCTCTAAGTTGCTGATATTGACTGCACCTGGGCCGTTGTTATATATTTAAATGGTTGAAGCAAGGTTCACAGAGCAGTAGCTCTAAAACAATAGGCAGTTCCGAATCGGCCTCGAAGGTCCATTTGCCGGCAAGCGCAATGGCTTTCGAGGATTTTTTGCTTCAAACGGCGAGGTTTGGCAAGAAAAAAGTGATGGGCGAGTTATGAAATCACCGGTTATTGCCGTGATAGACGGCATGGGCGGCAACATTGGCCACCAGATCGTCAGCCAGATTCGGGGCGGCCTGCCTGAGGAAATTGAGATACTCGCTTTTGGCACCAATTCGGCGGCAACCGCCAACATGATGAAGGCCCGGGCCAGCCGCGGCGCCACAGGCGAGAATGCTATCCGGATTTCAATCATCAGGGCAGACATAATCGTGGCGCCGATAGCTGTGGTCATCCCCAATTCATACATGGGCGAGCTGACTCCCGGAATGGCCGCAGCGATCGCGTCATCGAAAGCAGAAAAGGTCTTGCTGCCGCTGAATCAGCCTGGTTTTCATCTGATCGCCACATCGTGCCAGCCGCTGCCTCATCTGATGGAGGAAGCGCTGGCAAAGGTGAAGGAACTCCTGAAGGAGGTGAAATCAGATGTGTGAGCTGACGGTTTACCTTCTTACAGAAGGCAGGGAAGAAAAACTGATGGAAGATGTGGCCAGCATCAAACCGGATGGTGACAGGCTGGTGCTGACGGATCTTTTAGGTCAGCAAAAGACTGTCGACGCCAAACTTCAGGAGTTGAAGCTCCTGGAGCACAAAGCTTACTTGAGCAAATAGTTCTTTTTTGCCAGTACGTCCAGTGTACCGTACCTCTAATGAGCCACGAAGGCTCGAGCGCTGTTGAAACGGTGCTTGTTTGTGTGGCTTGTTCCCGGCCGGGGAGGGAACGGAAGGAGGCACAGATGCACATCCCCGACGGCTATATCAGCCCGCAGACCGCGGGCGGCCTGTGGGCGCTGATGGTGCCGGTCTGGTACGCGGCCGGCAATAAGGTCAAACGGGCGCTCAAGGCGCGGCAGGCGCCGCTGCTGGCGATCGGCGCTGCTTTCACCTTTGTCATCATGATGTTCAACATTCCCGTCCCGGGAGGCACCTCCGCGCATGCGGTCGGCGGCACGCTGCTGGCAGTGGCGCTGGGGCCGTGGGCGGCGGTGATTGCGCTCACAGTGGCGCTGGTGATCCAGGCGCTCTTCTTCGGCGACGGCGGCATCCTCGCCATCGGCGCCAACTGCTTCAACATGGCTTTCGTATTGCCACTTGTCGGTTATTATGTCTACAGACTGATAGCAGCCGGCGCGCCCGTTCGGGGAGCGCGGCGCTGGCTTGGCGCCGGCATTGGCGCCTACGCCGGCATTAACGCCTCCGCCTTCCTGGCCGCCATCGAGATCGGCATCCAGCCCAGCCTCTTCCACGCCGCCGACGGGACGGCGCTTTACTCGCCCTATGGCCTGTCGCAGACGATCCCGGCGATGATGCTCGTGCATGGCACCGTGATCGGCTTTGTGGAAGCGGCGGTGACGGCGCTGGCGGTCGTCTACCTGCAGCGCGCCCGCATCGGGCTGTTCGCCGGCCAGGCGGCCACGGCGCGACCGGCTCCCGGCGAAGGGTTCCGGCTGAAACCGCTGCTGGTGACGCTGCTGCTGATGCTCATCTTCGTCCCCCTGGGGCTGATCGCCACCGCTACGGCCTGGGGCGAGTGGAGCCCGGCCGAGCTGCGCGGCCGCCTCGGTTTCGTCCCCGCGGGGATGGAAAGGTTCACCGGGCTGTGGAGCGGGATCATTCCCCGCTACGGCGCCCGGGGCACATTCTGGTCCTCCCTGCCCGGCTACCTGTTTTCGGCCGCGGCCGGCCTGGCCATTGTTGGCGGCCTGACCTTCCTGATCTTCAGGTTGATGCACAGGAGCGGCCGCAGTGGCTGAGAAGCGCGCCACTATCCCGTCCTGGATGAGCGGCGCCGCGCCCGCTACCTGCGCCTGCTGCCGCATCGGCCGCAGCCGCAAGCACAGCGCCATGGAGCGCTCCATTCAGGGAATGGCCCGCGCGCTCAGGACCAGCGTTTTTTCCGAGCAGATCGCGGCGCGGCCGGGGCTGCTGCAACGGGCCGATCCGCGGGCCAAGAGCGCCGGCCTGCTGGCGCTGCTACTGGCGGCGGCGCTGATCCGCACGCCGCTGCTGCTGCTGGCGCTCTACGCGCTGACGCTGGCCGCCGCGGCCGCCTCGCGGCTTTCGCTTAAGTTCTTCATCAAGCGGGTGTGGCTCTTCATTCCCGTCTTCGCCGGCGTGATAGTTTTACCAAGTATATTTAACATAGTCAAAGCGGGCGACCCGCTGATCACCCTCTGGAGCTTTGGCCATGAAGTGCACCTGGGCCCCTGGTCGCTGGGCGCGTCGATCGCGGTTACAAAACAGGGCATGGAGGGAGCAGCCATCCTCATCCTGCGCGTCGCCGTCTCGGTGTCCCTGGCGGTGCTGCTGACGCTGACGACCCGCTGGTCCGACCTGCTCAAGGCGCTCAGGGTCTTCTACGTGCCGCGCGTCTTCGTGCTGATCCTGTCGATGGCCTACCGCTACATCTTCCTGCTGCTCAGCCTGGCGAGCGACATGTTCACCGCCCGCCGCAGCCGCATGGCCGGTCCGGGCAGCCCCCGCGACGACCGCCGCTTCGCCGCCGGCAGCATGGGAACGCTGCTGGGCAAATCCAGCGCCCTGAGCGACGAGATCTACGCCGCGATGGTCAGCCGCGGCTTTACCGGCGAGCCGATAACGCTCAGGCGCTTCCGGATGCGCGCCGCCGACCTGCTGATGCTGGCCGCAGCACTTGCCGTGGCCGTCGCCGCCGTAGGAGGCGACCGCCTGCTTGGCTGATCTCGCCGGACAACCAGTCTTCGAGGTCGACTCCGTCCGCTACAGCTACCTGGACGCGACCGGTCTGGACGGCATCAGCTTCCGGGTGGACGCCGGCGAGAAAGTGGTGCTGCTGGGCGCGAACGGCTCGGGCAAGTCCACCCTGCTGAAACTGCTGGATGGCCTGATCTTCCCCAGCGAGGGCGAGATCAGGGCCTTCGGCGCCAACCTCAGCGAGGCGGCGCTGCAGGATGAAGGCTTCTCCCAGGAGTTCCGCCGCCGGGTCGGGTTCGTGTTCCAGAACTCCGACGCGCAGCTGTTCTCACCGAACGTGTGGGAGGAGATCGCGTTCGGGCCGCTGCACCTGGGCCTGCCGGAGGAAGAAATCAAGGAGCGGGTCCGGGACACGCTGCACATCCTTGGCCTGGAACACCTGCGTGGCCGCCCGCCGTACCATCTGAGCGGCGGCGAAAAGAAGAAAGTGGCGCTGGCCTCGGTTCTGGCCATCAACCCGGAGGTGCTGCTGTTTGACGAGCCGACCGCCGGGCTCGATCCCAAGACGGAGGAGTTCCTGGTGCAAATGATGGAGGAGCTCAACCGCGCCGGCAAGACGATTATCACAGCCACCCAGGACCTTGGCATCGTCACGGATATCGCGGACCGCGCGATTGTCCTCGGAGAAGACCGCCGGCTGGCCGGCGCAGGGCCGGCGGCGGAGATGCTGGCCGACACCGCGCTGCTGCTGAGCGCAAACCTGGTGCATTATCACGCCCACAAGCATGACGGCGTCGAGCACATGCATCCACACAGCCACGTGGAGAAGCACGACCACGAGCACCGCCCTGAAAATAGGCAAGCCTGACAGCCCGGCGGCAGATTTTCCAGGCGGCCGGCAACGGGCTTAACGCGGCGCCCGGACCTCGAACCAGGCCGGGCTTGCGCGAGCCTCACATGACGCGGGCGCGAACCGGACCGGTCCCTGGGGCAGATCTCTACACAATGCCCCGGACCTCGAACCGGACCAACCCCTGGGGCAGCTCGCTGTAATCGTCCAGCACCATGTCGACGCGGGCATGCGGAGGCCCATCATGGCTTAACTTAACCATACGGTCAACCTTGGCCGGATCGCCCTCGTAGACTGCCTCTACCCGCCCGTCCACCAGGTTGCGCACCCAGCCGCCCAGGCCCAGGCGCCGGGCGCTCTCAACGGTCCAGGCGCGAAAGAACACGCCCTGGACCCGGCCGGAGATGAAGACATGTGCGCGTTTGATCGCCATGAACCGCGGCATTGGCAGCCGCCTGCAGAAAGCAGACCCTTCAGGCCAGCAACCGCAGGCCCTTGTATTTCATTCTTTTCAGCCGCCGCACCCTGAGCGCCAGCCAGACGCCCAGAAGCAGGACTGCATAACCAACCGGCGGCGCCAGCATCGTCACGGCCGAAACAATAATCAGAGCGACGTCCAGCGCCGGCCCCGGGTCCCGTCCGCCCCCGGTAAGAACCAGGCCCTGATAAACATAAACCCCGAGCATCGCCAGCAGGACTCCCAC
>JAJYLK010000118.1 GCA_021787775.1 Actinomycetes bacterium
GGACGCGGTGAACGACAGGAGAGGCTTCATGCCCGGAAAACTCAGCCAGAGCATCGGCCAGCGCTTCAGTGGCAACCGGCCGAACGCCGCGACGTACGACGTCCATGGCGTGGTGACGAAGGTTTACGCCGACGATCACCTGCTGGCTTTGGCTGTCCAGGACTTCCTGCGGCCGTTCCGCGGGCAGCCGGATGCCACCCCGGACATCGAGTTCTATCTCCTCACCAGGGACAGCGCTGCCACCGCTCCCAGCGATTACTTCGCCGCAGCCGAACTGCTCTATGACTGGCAGGTTCTGCGTTACAGCAGGGAAGGCCAGCTGCGTTACCAGGAGGTTCCGGGAGCGGGATCGGTCGTGGCCGACCTCGACCAGGGGATCGCCGTGGCATTCGTCGAAAGCGACATCGCGGCCCGGGCCTGGTCGGTGACTCACGTCATCTTCTTCCCCATCTGGGCGCAGCTGCTGAAGACCCGGGGAGTGTTCCCGGTGCATGCGGCCGGTCTTGAAAGGAACGGCAAAGGCATCATTTTCCCCGGAAAGAGTGGTTGCGGCAAGTCGACGCTCTCGCTGCATCTGCTTCGCGGCGGCTTCCGGCTGCTGGGGGACGATACCGTCTTCGTGAGACAGGCTGAGGGAGGCCGGGCAGAGATGCTCTTCTTCCCCGAGGAAGTCGACGTCTGTCCCGAGACGGTCGATCTCTTCTCACAGCTGGCCCTGGCGCGGAATCTTGCCGAGGACCGCTGGCAGCCAAAACAGAGAGTGAATCTGAATGCGGTGAAATCCAGCAAAGTTATCGAGGCGGCGCCCGTGAACATGCTTGTGTTCCCCGTGATCGCTCCCGATGGAGTCACCCGCTACGAGCGCGTCAGCCACACCGAGGCGCTCGCGGAGCTCATACTCTATGCATTCCTGTTTATGGATCCAATGACCAGCAAGGAGAATTTCGCGCTCCTTGCGGGCCTCGTGCAGTCTACCGCCTGCTTCCGGCTGCATATGGGCCTTGACGGCCCCGCCCTGGCGGGAGCCGTTGACGAAATCGTTGCGGCGGCGTAGTATAAACAGCCGCCGCAATGCCGGTTGCGGCATGTCCTTGCCGGAAGATGAGTGCTGGTATGGCTCATCCAAAGGCGCTGCAGGCTTTCCGCCTGCGGAAGGGATAAATCGAAGGGGGACAGGGGTCCGCGACAGCGACCCGACCAAAGGTCCGCCTAAAGCGGAGAAAACTAGTGAGGATGAAGGGAGGAAGGATGCAGATAAGCTCAAGAATGCTGTTTAAAACAGCTATTGTGCTTTTGGGCCTGTTGCTGGCGGCGATGGTCATCGTGGTGGCGATCAACGCCAACAACCAGGCCAGCGCCGTGAGCCAGACCGACTGGCAGACGATCGCCGGGCATCTTGACAGCGCCGTCAGCAGCCAGTACACCGCTGGCGGAGATGGTGAATCCGGTTTCCTGATCACCGCGCAGCAGCTCAAGCCAAGGATCGACTCGCTGGGCAACAACACCTTCGTTGGCGAGAATTCGGACATGACCAACGAGCCCATCCTGGTGGATGACTTCGCCAGCGGCACCTGGATCCCGGCAACCGCGGAGCGGATTCCCGCGCAGGCAAGCGGCCATAACGCATGGTACAGCGGCGCTGACAGCGTCAACGCACCACTGGTCGCCAACGCGGTCGCCGCCCACCGGGCCGCCGGCCTTAGCACCGACATCGTCGTCTACTGCATCAGCGGTACGACGGAGTCCCCCGTGGTGATGGCCTATGCCGCCATGGCGCAGGCCGGTTACTTCGGCACGCCGGCGCCGCATGTTTATGCCCTTAAGTGGGGCCGTTACGGCTGGGGCACAAACGGTGGAACGGCGTTTTACGGCAACGCTCTAGATACAAGCATATCTTCTGTGACGCCCAGCGCGCATACGCTGGCGACTAACGCTGCGGCTTGCAGCGGGGCCGATCCGGGCCTGACCCAGTGCGCGGCCAACGCCGGCCTGACGTCACTGGGCACCGCCAGCTGGGGCAGCCTCGGCGCTGGCGTCGCTTCTGCCGACGGCGGCTCCAACCCGCTGACCGCGGGCGACAGCACCAAGCAGATCATCGACCTGAGGCCCACCGGCCAGGCCAGCTACTTCGGGAACGGCTCCGCGCCCACGCCCGCTGGCGGCGCTTATGCCACGGATGTACCGCTGCAAACGCTGTTCAACTCGGCCAACAACTACCAGAACCTCAGCTATCTGGATACCACCAAGACCATCATTTTCGCCAATGATACGCAGCATACGGCGGGAATGGCGGCTCTGGGCGCCCGCATGCTGGGCTATCCGGCCACCTGGCTCCGGTGGGGTCTGCCCAGCTGGAACAACGCGGCCGGATGGACGGAAAAGTACCCCGGTACTTCCGCGGGCTATCCGTATAGCTCGGTTGCGCCCAATACGACCGGCCCGTCGCTCTCCGGCATCAGCACCGGCACGCCGGGTCAGACGAGCGCCATCATCACGTGGAACACGAATGTAGTGGCCACGTCGACCGTCAACTACGGCACGACCGCTTCCTACGGGAGCAATAACAACAGCGACAGCTATCACGGCGTGCTGCACGCCGCGCACAGCGTCACGCTGACCGGTCTGACGCCGGGCACGACGTATCACTATTCGGTTACGTCGTTCAACGGCACCGCCGGTATCAGCAACTCAACGGACGCGACCTTCACCACGGCGGCTGATACTCCGCCGATCGTGACAGTCCCGCCCAACATGACGGTTGAAGCAACCAGTCCTGCCGGCGCCGTAGTTACTTTCACGGCAACAGCCAGCGATCCTGATGGCGATACCGTTGGTCCTGTCACCTGCGCGCCGGCCTCCGGCTCGACGTTCCCGCTCGGCACGACAGCGGTCAGCTGTTCCGCTACCGACTCGAATGGCAATACCGGCACCGCCAGCTTCAGCGTCACTGTGCAGGACACCACGCCTCCGGTAGTGAACTACCTCGGACCTACAGGTACGGTCAACGTCAACAATCCGACGATCACGGGCACGGCTTTCGACAGCGGCAGCGGCCTGGCATCGGTCAGCCTTAGCCTCAACGGCGGCAGCCCGACTGCCTGCACGGTTGATGTCAGCGGCAACGTTACCTGCCCGACCTCCGGTCTGGCGGATGGCAGCTACACGGCTGTAATCACGGGAACCGACAACGCCGGCAACAGCAGCTCCGGCAGCGGCCAGTTCACCATCAACACCTGCACTGGCGGTCAGCCCGGTCTGGCTCCGGCGCCTCCGGTTGCCTCATGGGGCTCCCTGGCTGATTACAATGCCGGTCTGTTGACGGTCACATTCACTCTGAACAATTCGGTGAATGACGCTTACAATGTGCAGATCACGGCAGTGTCGAGCACTAACGGCGTCACGCTGGCAACAGCGCTGCCTTACTCGGTCGGCAACATCGCCGCCGGCAGCTCTGCCAGCTTCTCGCTGCAGTACAATGTGCCTTCCGGCGTGAGGCTGTTCCATACCACGCTCTCCGCCAGCGCGGCGGACGTCTGTGGGACCACGTACACCTACGGCGCACCTCCGGTCGTCTAGGAGCGCGAGATGGCAACCGATACTATGAACATAGGAGGAACCGGTATGACGAAGAACATACGGGAGCCCTATGCCAAACCTGAACTGACCAGGCACGAGAATCTGAAGGACATCACCTTCGATTGCGCCAACTGGCAGTGCAGCGTAGTGGTTCCGGGGCAGCCATAAGCCCGTCGGAATAACTAAACGGCAAGAAAAGAGAGGGCGGCCCGCAAGGGCCGCCCTCCTCCTGTTCTGGAAGTCAAATGGCAGGAAACGGGCGCATCGCGAAACACCCCCAAGTGTCTTTACCCTGACCTCCAAACCTGTTATTCGTTGCCACGGCGGGTCGGTCCCGATACCCCCCGGCCTAATCCTGATACGTGCCCGTCGGTCCCAGCTCCAGACCGCTGTAGCCGGGGAATCCCTCCAGCCGCGGCAACCGCCTTACCCGGCCCTGCGTCTTTCCGACCTTCATGCCATACATCCGCTTGTCCGCCAGATCCATCAGCTCGTCGGCATTGGCCGTCTCCTCCGGATAGCTGGCAAACCCGATAGATGCTCCCACTGGGCCGACCGGCGTGTCCGCCAGCAGCACACCTTCGTGCGTGTGGAAGGGATGCTCGCTGATCTTCCTCTGCAGACGTTTGACCAGCAGCTCCGCACTTGCCGCGGAGGTATGGGGCGCAATGATCACGAACTCGTCGCCGCCGAAGCGGTAATGCTTCAGCGCCGCCAGCGTGGTGTCCGTCTTGCGCAGGCTCCTTTGCAGCAGGGCGCCCATGTCCCGCAGGACGGAGTCGCCGGCCAGGTGCCCGAAGGTATCGTTGATATCCTTGAAATTGTCAAGATCGATGATCAGCACCGAGAAAGCCGCCGGCATGTGTTGACCGTAACGGTCGATGCGCGCTATCTCCGTCTCGAGCCCCTGATGCAGCGCCCGGGTATTGCCCACCTCGGTCAGCGGGTCGACCAGGGACAGCTTCTCGAT
>JAJYLK010000119.1 GCA_021787775.1 Actinomycetes bacterium
TGAAGATCGGCATCCACACCCAGTTCATCGGCGAGATCCTCGATGTCAAGGTGGATGAGGAGCTGCTGGCGGATGGCAAGATCGACATCGATGCCCTGGCGCCGTTCGCTTATGCGCCGGAGCTGCACGAGTACCGCGTGCTCGGCGCCAGCATCGGCAAGGCATTTTCCATCGGCAAGCAGATTGAGCCCTGAACCCGGGACCGGTGTCCTGAAAAAAGCCCGGTCGCAAGGCTGATTTTCAGGTAAATCGATCCGGCGGCTTTCGCGCGCGTTACTTATCTCCATTCCCGGGAAGGCTTTTTGAAGTCAACCGATTTCGGGGGAAAGGAGAAAAAATGGAAGTCCGCACAAAGCAGGGAGCGTTCAGCTGGAACGAACTGTTGACCGGGAATGTCGAGGCCGCGACGCGTTTCTATACGGAGCTGTTCGGCTGGGCGCCAGAGAAGAGTGAAGCTCCCGGCTACGGCGAGTACACGGTGTTCAAGGTGGGCGGCGAACCGGTCGCCGGCCTGATGCAGTTGCCGGAGGTCGCGGAAAAGGCCGGCGCCCCGCCTCACTGGGGAGCGTACGTCACCGTTGACAGCGTCGATGATACGGTGAAAAAGGCGCAGGGAATGGGCGCAACCGTGCTCGTGCCGCCCATGGAGATCCCCGGCACCGGCAGATTCGCGACCATTCAGGATCCACAGGGCGCGGTGCTCTCGTTCATCACTTACGAGGAGATGTAGATGCCGGCTGGCGCCTGCGCATCGAAAAGGCAACGAAAACGGCGCCCCTGCCAAGGCGCCGTTTTCTTAAGGAATGCGAAGGATGAGTGAAGGATGAACTCATTCTGTTAAAAGCATTATCCCACGTGCATATGAATTTAAGATTAACTCCATGTTAATTCCGCGTTAAGCCGGGAAGAGCGCGCCGCGCCGGATACCGCCGGCGGCTTCAGTGGGAAAGGAAGCTGCCGGGGACGTTGTCGCACATCTCCAGGAAGCGTCCAGCCGGGATGGAGAAAGAAACCGCGCCGGGCGGCAGGTAAGCTCTCACCGTCGGGTCCAGCGAACCCACCACGGCGCGCGCCCGCAGCCGCTGCTTTTCCTTGAAGGGCAGGGTCCAGATGCTCTGGCAGCCGGAGGCGAACGGCATGATGACGCCTTCATTGTCATCCCGGTCGTAATTTGCCAGTGTATGCAGATTCGACAGCGACGAGGCGTCGACCCAGAGGTTGACGACCTCGACTTCAACTTCGGTGTCAACATCATCCAGCCGTTGAAAAACCAGATACTTCGCCGTGGCCGGCAGCGGCTGCACGCCCTGGTAGAACGCCGCCGCGAGACGGACATCCTTTTTCAGGCGCTCCATTTTGGAAAGGTAAAATGCCGCCGGCGCCACCGGCAGGTCATTGAATCCCAGATAGCAGGAGGCGCCGACGCAGCCGGGCGCCGCGGCCGAGAACGCGGCGCTGCCGCCCGCCTGGATCTTTTTCATCAGGGCGAACATGCAGGTCCAGGATTCAGTCCGGGGGACGAAGGCGTCCGCCGGCGCCGCCGCGCCGAAGAACAGGGCGGTGGGGGCCAGCAGAAAGCCGACGTGCTCGCCGAGCCTGACGGCCTCCTGTTGCAGTCTGGTTATGGGAACGGGATGAGGCATCTTGGCGCCATTCTTATATCCGCCGCCGCCGGAAATGAATCATTTGCGGGGGTGGCCGGCCTCGCAAGCGGCGCCACGAAAAAACCGGCGTCTGCGGCGGCGCCGGTTTTCTCGGTTGATACAAGGTAGATTTTGCGGGTCGCCCTCCCTGGAAGACCCATTTAATTCATCGGAAGCGGGCGGACATTCCTTGAATGCGGCTCTGCGGATGTTCGCCAGGCCGCCTGCGGGGACGTCCGATGAAGCCAGCCGGCGAATGTGGGATACTGGAAATGTCGTGGTCAGGGCAAGGAAGCAACCACAAGGAGGCGCGGCCATGAGCGAAAAAGAGATGCCTCGCTGGCTGGAATGGGCCCGGGAGATCCAGGGGCTCTGCCAGACCGGTCTGGCGTTTGCCACCACCAGTTACGAGACTGAGCGCTATACGCGCCTGAACGGGATCGCCGCGGAGATCGTGGCCAGCCATACGGAGCTGCCGGCCGGCGATCTGGCGGAGAACTTCTCGGCGCAGCCGGGCTACGCCACCGCCAAGATCGACGTGCGCGGCGCTGTTGTGCGGGCGGGCCGCATCCTGCTGGTGCAGGAGCGCCGCGACCAGTGCTGGTGCATGCCCGGGGGCTGGGCCGACGTCGGCGACCTGCCGTCGGCGATGGTAGCGCGCGAAGTTTGGGAGGAGAGCGGATTCGAGGTGGTACCGCGCAAGGTCATCGGCGTCTTCGACGCCAATCGTGGCGGCCGGCCGCTGGAGTTCTTCCATGCCTACAAGATCGTCTTCCTCTGCGACATCACCGGCGGCGCCGCCCGCCCCAGCGACGAGACGATGGACGCGCGCTTCTTCGATTTTGATGAATTACCCGAACTTTCATGGCAGCGCACCAACGAGAAACATCTGGCCGAGGTGCGGGCGCATCTGGCGGATGAGCGCCGGCCGCCGGCGTTCGACTGACCGGGGTCCGGTCCGGCGCGATAGCGGCGGCCCGTTCCGGCGCCATGATTACCGCGACCGCCGCAGACGCGCCTAGCCGCAAGGGCAGCTACACCTACGACGGCCTTATCTCCTTTACGCTAAACCCGCTGCAGCCAGCTGGCCTTCTCCTCTAACTGCCGATTTCCCCTCGCTCCAGCAGCCTGATGAACGCCTCGACCACGCGGGGATCGAACTGGCTGCCGGCGCAGGCGATCAGTTCCTCGAGCGCGGCTTGCCGCGAGACCGGCTCCTTGTAAACCCGCTTGTCGATCATGGCGCTGTAGGCATCCGCAACTGACAGGACGCGAGCGCCGATCGGTATCGCGTCGCCGGCGAGACCGTCAGGATAGCCGTGGCCATCAAAGCGCTCGTGGTGATGGCGGACGATGATGGCGACGTCTTTTAGCTGGGGCGCCGGCGCGCCTTTGTTGACAACGCCGGCACAATACCCTTAATCAGGAAAAAGTAGCTCCGGCTACACCACTATCCTGACGCCTTAACACAAACCGGCCGGGAAAATTCGCCGCGTGGATAAGGCAATGCCTGCAAAAAACTGTCCGGCTATCAAGGGACAACAACAGCCTCCGGATTTTGTACCAGGGGACAGCGTTTGCCCGGCTTCGCGTGGCTATCATCTGATCATGGCCGCGGGGCCAGCAGGGAGGTGAGACAAAACCGCACGATTCCGCAAGGCTGGAGCAAGGGTTTTGGGGGCGGCCGCGCGCATCGGGCGGCCTCCGTAACCATTAACCAAGGAGGATCCATTGAGCAGGACAGTCAAGATATTTCTCATCGTGATGATGCTGGCGGCGTTATTTACGCTTGGCGGAAGCGCGCTGGCGCAGGCGCAGACGGCGGCGCCGGCCGGCACGGCACAGGCAGCGCCAGCGACCGATCCCAACGGCAGCGCCACCGGCAGCGCTTCCGACCTGTCGCCGGCGGCGCAGGGCAGCAACCTGACGCTGCAGAGCCTGGCCGATGAGGTGGGGCACAACAAGGTGGCCACCAGCTTCATCTGGCTGATGGTCGGCTTCGCGCTGGTATTCTTCATGCAGACCGGCTTCGCGCTGCTGGAGACCGGCTTCACCCGCGCCAAGAACGCCGTCCACACGATGTCGATGAACATTGTCGTCTTCTTCATCGGCGTGGTTGGCTTCTATCTGGTCGGCTTCCCGCTGATGTTCGGCGGTGTCGGCCATCTGGCCACGCTCGGCGGCATCGGCAACCTCGACGGCATGCTGCAGGTCGCCAAGGGCTGGGGCATCCTCGGCACCAAGGGTTTTGGCGGCGCCGGCCTCTATGACGTCGGCATCCTCGCCTTCTTCCTCTTCCAGCTGGTGTTCATGGACACGGCGGCGACTATCCCCACCGGGGCGATGGCCGAGCGCTGGAAGTTCTCGTCGTTCGTCGTCTTCGGCTTCTTCATGTCGATGTTCCTCTACCCGCTGTTCGGTAACTGGGTCTGGGGTGGTGGCTGGCTGGCGTCACTGGGCGCCAATCTTGGCCTGGGCAACGGCTATCTCGACTTCGCCGGCTCCACGGTGGTGCACGCCATGGGCGGCTTTACGGCTCTGGCCGGCGCCATCGTGCTGGGCCCCCGCATCGGCAAGTTCAACCAGGACGGCAGTCCCAACGCCATCCCCGGCCATCATATCCCGATGGCGGTGCTGGGCACGCTCTTCCTCGCCTTCGGCTGGATCGGCTTCAACGGCGCCAGCACGCTGGCGGGCGGCGACTTCCGCCTGGCGGTGATCATCACCAACACCTTCCTGGCGGCGGCCACTGGCGGCCTGACTTCGATGTTCATCATGTGGAAGCTCTACAGGAAGCCTGACATCTCGATGACGGCCAACGGCGCCCTCGCCGGCCTGGTCGCCATCACCGCTCCCTGCGCCTTTGTGGCCCCG
>JAJYLK010000120.1 GCA_021787775.1 Actinomycetes bacterium
AACCACTGATGCCAACAAATTCCTCCCCATCTGGATCGGCCACCAGGAGGCGGCGGCGATCCTGATGAAGCTGCAGGGGACCGAACTCTCCCGCCCGATGACGCACGATCTGATGTCGAGCATCATCCAGCATCTCGACGCCCAGGTGATGAAAGTAACCGTGACGGAGTTGAGAGAAAACACTTTTTATGCCCTGCTGACGCTGGGGCTGGCGGGCGGCGAGGTCGATGTCGACTCGCGGCCCAGCGACGCCCTGGCGCTGGCGGTGCGAACCAACGCCCCCATCTTCGCCGCCGATCAGCTGATTGAAGACAACGCCATCGAATTCGATCACGATATCGAGGATTCCGAAGAGGTGGTGGAGGAAGTGGTCCAAAAGTTCCGCGACTTCCTCGACAACGTCACGCCAGAAGATTTCCGCGAGGAATAGACCGCCCCGGGCGCCGCAGCCCGCGCCTGAGGCCGCGGATCAGAGGCCAGCAAACGAAACCAGTCTCGCACCGCATGCGTCCAGCATCCTTCTGAAGGCCGGATCAAGCAGCACCTCAAGCTCGCTGGCGCGCTGGGCGCCGTAGCTCGACACCTCCTGCAGCTCTCTGTCCGCGTAGCCCGGATGGCACATGAACTCGAGCGTACCCTTGCCGCCGGCCAGCGCGCGGACAAGCGGCGGCGTGAAATCTACCCCTCCCATGGTCTCGATGCCGAAGAAGCGGTCCGGCGTTGCCATCTGCGCCCCGTTCCCGCCGCCGGCAGGCAGGGCCGCCGCCAGGCGCACAGCCAGCGCCTTGGGACCGCTGATCTGCATGCGGTAGCCGCGCATCCTGGTGATGCCGAGCCGCGGGCAGACGCGTGCGATGACTTGCCTCAGCCGCGGGTGAGCGTGCAGGTGATGATGGCTGTCGATATGAGTCGCCTTGAGACCCAGCGCGCGCAGCTGCTCTGCCTGAGCCTCCAGCTCTGCAGCAAGCTCGGCGGCCCGGGCCCGGCCGGTCGACAGCCGCACCACAGCCGCCGCCAGCCCGGGAAACCTGCCGTTGCTCCCCAGCAGCGATCGCACCCTGCCGGCCGGTAGCGCCGGCTCACCCCACGTCAGGTTCAGATGCAGTCCCACGCCCAGTCCGGGATTCTCCGCCGCCAGCCGGGCAGCGTGACCCGCCGCCGGCGCGGTCGCCATCAGGGTGGCGCTGGATATGACCCCGCGCTGATAGCCCTCGACGACTGCGTTGTTGATGCCCTCGGTCAGACCGAAATCATCAGCGTTGATGATGAGTTTATCCATAGTCTCCTCGTGCGCCGCCGGCGTTTGGCCCGGGGCGATAGCGGACATATTCTGATTGTGGCGCCAGCCGGCGCCACCGCCATGATACCAGTCGGGAAAACAGGAGGGACAGATGGCAGCCGCATACGTACTCGTCAATGCCGCCCCGGGACGCACCGGCGAAGCCCGCAGGAAGATGTCGGAGCTGCCGGGAGTTACCCGCGCCGACGCCGTCACCGGCGCCTACGACATCATCGTGCATATCGAGGGCAGCGACATCAGCGAGCTGGGCAATAAGGTTGTCTCGCACATCCAGTCGATCGAGGGCGTGACACAGACGATGACATGCG
Organism: Actinomycetes bacterium; assembly: GCA_021787775.1. Next base: position 1,609 of record JAJYLK010000120.1, read on the forward strand.
TCGTCGTCGAGCTGCCCTGATATCGCACCCGCTGAACCGGCGGCGCTGAAAAACCGCCGCTTCATTTTGCCGGCCGGCGCAATCGCCGACGCGATTTTACACGCTGGAGCCGGCGGGTTTTACGAACCGTTTCTTTCGTGCGGACGTCTAATCTTGTGAAGCTTCGGAACAAGGTCTGACAGCCCGCGCCAGCAATCTTGCCGGAGTTCTGGCGGCGCCGGAACTTTTTACCGCCGCCGTTTACAAACGAACGGCGACAGCATGGAAAGGAGTCCGCCCTGCGGGGGCCCGGCGGAGGGAAAAATGGCAAAAGTAGTAGTCATCGGCGGCAGCTTTGCGGGGCTCACCGGCGCCCTGGAAGCGAAGCGCAGGCTGGGCCGCGACCACCAGGTCGTCCTGGTGAACAAGTCGGACAACTTCGTTTACATCCCCTCGCTCATCTGGGTGCCCTTCGGCTGGCGACGGGTGCGCGACATCACCGTGCCGCTGCTCCCGGTGCTGGAGAAGGCGGGCGTGGAGTTCGTCAAGGCTGAGGTGCAGCGCGTTGACGCGGACGAGAACCGTCTTCAGACCAGCGCCGGCGAGATTGATTACGATTATTTGCTGGTGGCCTCGGGCGTCAGCATCCGTTTCGACCTCATCGAGGGCCTCGGTCCGGAGAAACACTCGCACTCGGTCTGCACTCCGGGGCACGCCGAGGAGGCGCGCGCGGCCTGGGAGAAGCTGGTCAGGGAGCCGGGACCGGTGGTAGTTGGCGCCAGCCAGGGCGCCAGCTGCATGGGAGCCGGCTACGAGTTCCTCTTCAACCTGGAGTACGCCGCGCGCAAGGCCGGCGTGCGTGACCGCATCGACATCACCTGGATCACTCCGGAGCCGTTCCTGGGCCATTTCGGTATTGACGGTATGGCCGGCGGCGAGACGCTGTTGAAGTCATTCATGAAGATGTTCAACATCAACTTCATCATCAACTCCGAGATTGAAGAGGTGACCGCCGATGAGGTGGTGCTGAAGAACGGCCGCCATCTGCCGTTCAAGTATTCGATGATCATCCCGCCGTTTAACGGCGCCCCCTTCGTCAAGGAGTCCGACGGCCTCGGCGATGAAAAGGGGTTCATCCCCGTCGACGACACTTACCGGCACCCGCGCTACCCGAACGTGTTCGCCGCCGGGCTGGCGGTGGCGGCGGCACTGCCATTCAAGACACCCGTGGCCCTGGGCATGCCCAAGACCGGTTTCCCGTCGGACGAGAGCGCCAAGGTGGCGTCACATAACATCGTCAAGCTTATCAACGGCTCCACAAGGCTGAAGCGCAAGCCCTTCGGCAAGATCCCCGGGCTGTGCGTGCTCGACGCCGGCCACAAGGAAGTGCTCATCGCCACTAACCACCTGCTGAAACCGCGGCAGTTCGCGATGATGATCCCTATTCCGGTGGCTAATGTCGTCAAGCGGGGGCTGGAAAAGTACTTTCTCTGGAAGACACGCAAGGGAAAATCATATCTGCTTTAAGGCCGCCCGCCTTCCGGAAAAAAAGAGACGCCCAAAGCAGGGCGTCTCTTGCTGTCTTCCAGTTGTGGGCTCCAGGCCCGGCGTCTAGCCTTTCAGGAATTCCGGCATGTCGAACGCGGCCGCGCTACCACCCCGGCGCGCCGCCTGTGGCTGGTCGAAGCCGGTGGCGATGACTGTCACCTGGATCATGTCGCCCAGGGAATCGTCGACCACCGTGCCGAAGATGATGTTGGCGTCGGCGTCGGCGGCTTCCGCCACCACCTGCGCTGCTTCGTTGGCCTCATGCAGGGCGCAGTCGCTGCCGCCCTTGACGTTCAGCAATATGCCGCGCGCGCCCTGGATAGAAGTCTCCAGCAGCGGTGAGCCGATCGCCTGGCGCGCCGCCTCGACCGCCCGGCCCTCGCCCGAGGCGGTGCCGATGCCCATCAGGGCGCTGCCCGCGTCGCGCATGATCGTGCGCACGTCGGCGAAGTCGAGGTTGATCAGCCCGGGCAGGTTGATCAGGTCACAGATGCTCTGCACGCCTTGGCGTAATACATCATCAGCGATGGCGAATGCGTCCAGCAGGCTGGTGCCGGAGTCTGCCACTTGCAGCAGCCTGTCGTTGGGAACGATGATGACCGTGTCGGCCGCTTCCCGCAGCCGCCGTATGCCCTCTTCCGCCTGGATGTTGCGACGAGTGCCCTCGAAGCTGAACGGGCGCGTGACAATGCCGATGGTCAGCGCCCCGGTCTCGCGCGCCGCCCTGGCGATCACTGGTGCGGCGCCAGTACCGGTGCCGCCGCCCTCGCCGGCGGTGACGAAAACCAGGTCGGCTCCCCGCAGCACCTTCTTCACTTCGTCGCGGCTGCGCTCCATCGCTTCGAGACCGACGTTGGGGTCGGCGCCGCCGCCCAGACCGCGCGTCAGCTCGCCGCCGACGTGGATCTTCACGTCCGCCTCGCACATCGTCAGAGATTGCGCGTCGGTGTTGACAGCGATGAACTCGACGCCGCGCACGCCCGCCTCAACCATCCGGTTGACGGCGTTGGTGCCGCCGCCTCCCACGCCGACCACCTTGATGGCGGCGATGTAGGCTTCTTCCCGCCGCGGGATGGTGCTTTCCCGCACAGCAGGCCGTGCTTCAGCGGTCGGCTCCTCAGATATGTGCTCCGTAGGCTGGAAGAGGTTCGCTAGTGCCCCTTCTCTCATGCTGGCTCGAATTCCCATCAAGCAACTCCTTTGCCAGGTTACGGTAGGTTTCCGCCGCAGTCCCCCCGGGTTCATAGGCCATTATCGATCGGCCCTGCACCGGGGCTTCCGCGAATTTGATGGTCTTTTTGACGACGGTCTTGAAGACGACGTCGCCGAAATTCTCTTTCAGGATCTCGATCGCTTCGCGGCCGTGCAATGTCCGCATATCG
>JAJYLK010000121.1 GCA_021787775.1 Actinomycetes bacterium
CTGCTGGCACGGCTGGACTTCGTCACCGTCTCGATCCATTCCGGCTTCAACCAGAGCCGGCGCCAGATCATGAAGCGGCTGCGCTCGGCGATGGAGAACCCGCATGTGCGCGCGATCGGCCATCCCACCGGCAGGGTCATCAACCATCGCGAAGCCTATGACCTTGACATCAGGCAGACAATTGATATCGCCGCCGCCACAGGCACGGCGCTGGAGATCAACTCCCACTATTTGCGGCTCGACCTTGATGATCTGCACGCGCGGGCAGCGCAGGATGCCGGCGTCCGCCTGGTGATCAACAGCGACGCCCATGAGCCGGCCGGCCTCGGCCTGGCCTACGGCGTCGCCACTGCCCGCCGCGGCTGGATCCAGCCGGAAACGGTACTGAACACGCTGCCGCTGTCCAGGCTGAAGAAGCTGCTGGCCGGCGGAAAACGGCCTGCCGCTTGAGCCGCGCGCGCGCTATCCTCCTGTTCTTGCTGCTGGCGCTGCCTGGCTTGCCGGTGGTGCTGACGCTGGGCGGCTGCGCCCTGTCCGTGCCGCCGGACACAAACTGGGCCACCAGGAGCACCGCGACCCAGCCGGCGGAGCAGAATGAGCTGCAGGCGCTTCTGACCGCCTACGGAGAGGCGCTGGTGAACAAGGACCGCGCCCGCTTCGCCAGCCTGCTGGACCCGGGCAGCCCCGATTTCACGCGCCAGCAGCTGCAGCTGTTTGACCAGATGAAGGATGTCCCCTTCGCCCAGTACGCGGTCCATCTCGACAGCCGCACCGAGCCGCAACCGGGCACGGCGATCGTCAAGGTAAGCACCGCCTGGTCGTTCGCCGGCAGCTTCACGCAGGCGGCGCAGCCGGACCGCTCCGCCTTCACACTGGTCAAGCGCCAGGACGGCTGGAAGCTGGCGGCGGACGCCACGCAGCAGGCGCTGGGGCGGCCGCGCACCGTGCAGTTGTGGGACCTGGGAACGGTGGCGGTGCTCAAGGGCGACCACATCCTGGCGCTGTACCATGCCGGCCAGGGGGCCACCGCACACCAGGTCGTCAGTGAAGGCGACGCTGCCTGGCCGCGGCTGGCGCGGGCGCTGCCGAACATTTCGCTGCCGCTGATCCCGGTGCTGGTCTTCGACGACAAGGCGCAGATCGACCAGGCCATGCCGGGCAAGTGGCAGGAATGGACCGGTGGTGCGGCGCGGATGCTCGGCCCGGCGCCGGAACAGGGCGGCGAGATCATCATCGACTCCGCGCTCTATCAGCAGGCGAACGCCGCCAGCCCCGGCTACAACGGCAAGATGATCGGCCATGAGATGACGCATGTGGCCCTCTTCCCGCAGCAAGCAGCGGTGACGCCACCGCTCCTGGTGGAAGGGCTGGCAGACTTTGTCGGTGGCGAGAAACAGACGGCGATGCTGCGGCAGAAGCTCGCCGCTGGCGAACGTTTGAATCCCGGCCTGGATGATCTTTGCCAGCCGAGCGGTTTCCAGGCGCTACTCTCCCCGGAGGCGGCCGATCTCGCCTATCAGGAGGCCGACACTGCCGTGCTCTACCTGGAGCAGAAATACGGCAGCGGCCGCACGCTCGACCTGCTGCGCGAGTTCAAGCGCCGCGAGCACGATCATGCCGATCAGCAGCAACTGCTGGATGAGGTGTTCCGTTCCGTGCTGGGAACCGGGTTCAGCGATTTCGAGAACAGCTGGCGCCGTTTTGTCCTCACTGGCAATGTGTAATTTGTTGATATCAAGGAATAAAATTATCATTAAATCCGCTCTCGCGGCCCTGGCGCTAACCGCGGGCGCGCTGCTGCTGGGCCTGCCCCGACTACAGCAGCTGCGGGCCAACGCGTCCCTGGCCGACGCCAATACCCACATCGAGCAGGCCGATTCGCTGATGTCCGGCATTGATGTGACAGAAGAGGCGAACGTCAGCTTCAGCTCGCCGGATGCCATCAAGCAGGCGCATGACGCGCTGGCCGCCGCCGGCCCCACCCTCGACCAAGCCGCGGCCGAGGTGAGTCAGGCGCGCGACGAAGCCGATTCCGCCAGCGGCCTCAGCCTGCTGCCCGGCTGGTACCGCGACTATCTGGGAAAGAAGCGGGACACGGCCGCCGCCCGCCTCGACCAGATCGACAGGCTCAAACAGGCAGCCGCCGCCCTGGAACAGCTTTACGGCTCGGGCGCTGTCATCTTCCAGGCGCAGCAGGACATCGACCGGCTGACCGGACAGATGGAAACCGCCGTGGGGCAGATCCAGGCGAACCCCGGGCTGGCACAATCCACGCTGGCGCAGGTGGCCCAGTCGATGCGCGCCGTCCAAAAACAGCTGGACGCCGCGCGGACCGGCGATGATTTTGCACTTCTCGAACAGCTGTCACGGTTTGCTGGCAGCTCCGCCGCGACCGCCGACGCGGCTGCCGGGTTCGCTGACGCCGTGGCATCAGGCGACCAGGCTCGCGCCGGGAGCGCGGCGCAGACTCTGGAATCGAGGCTCGCGGCCGTCGGCGCCGGCGCCGACCGGCTGATGAGATGGCAGGCGGTGTACGTCATGCCCCGGATCCAGGAGGCAGACGAGCTTCAGGCGCGCCAGAATGAGCTCGACCAGGAAGCGGCCGCGCTGTTCCAGCCTTGAAGGGGGACACTGTCCGGAAGCGGCCGCGCTGTTCCAGCCCGAGCGAAGCATCCGCTATGCGGAGAGCCCCTCGCGGATCAACGCCGCCACCGCCTCGAACCCGGCCGCCCGCCGGAGCTGATCGCGCAGCCGGGCATCCGGTTTGAAAGGCTTGAGATACCAGCAGTAGAACTTGCGCATGGTGCGGCCGGCACGCTCTTCCCCCACTTCGTCAATGAGGTCATGATGAAAACGTCCCATCTCCGCCAGCACCGCGTCCAGCGGCCGGCGGTGCGGTTCGGCCCCCGCCAGCAGATCCGCGAAGACCCAGGGATTGCCCAGCGCCGCCTGCCCCACCATCACCGCGGCGCAGCCGGCATCCAGCAGCTCCTCCGCCAGCGCCGGCGCTGCGATGTCGCCGCTGGCGATCACCGGCACCGGCAGCGCGGCGGCCAGCTGCCGCGTGAGCGCGTGATCGGCGCGGCCCCGGTATCCCTGCGCGCCCGTCCGGGGATGGATGCTGACAGCCGCCGCCCCCGCCGCCGCCAGCCGCGGCGCCAGTGAGGCCGCCGTCGCACGGGCACGGGCGCCGGACCGGATCTTGACCGTCACCGGCGCGCGCACCGCCCCTGCCACAGCGGCGGTGATCCTGGCCGCCAGCGGCTCGTCCTCCATCAGCGCCACTCCAGCGCCGGTCTTAACCACCTTGCGTACGGGACAGCCCATGTTGATGTCGATGATGTCGGCCCCGGCTCGCTCGGCGGCGAGCGCCGCCTCCGCCATCAGCTCCGGCTGATTGCCGAACAGCTGCACCGCCACCGGATGCTCCGCATCCGCGACAGCCAGCATGTCAACCGTGCGCCGGTTGCCGAAATGAACGCCGTGACTGCTGATCATCTCGGTGCTCACCAGACCGGCGCCGAAACGCCGCGCCTGCAGGCGGAAGGCCCTGCCGCTGATCCCCGCCATGGGCGCCTGCACCAGCCGATTGGCCAGCCGCACGCTCCCAAGGTTAAAGTCTTTGCTTATATGTGACGTAGAATGCGTCATGCTAGAATACAGACCAATGGCCGACGTGGTTCTTCAAACCCGCAATCTCAGTAAAGATTTTACCAAGCGGCGCGGCATTTCTTCCCCCGGGCGCTTTTTTGAGAAGCGTACTGTCACGGCGGTGAAAGATGTCAACTTAAGCGTTGAGCGGGGTGAGATCTTCGGCCTGCTCGGGCCCAACGGCGCCGGCAAGACCACCCTTACCAAGATGCTGTGCACCCTGCTGCTGCCCAGCTCAGGCAGCGCCACTGTCAACGGTTTCGACCTCGTCCGGCAGCAGCCTGAAGTGAAGTCGTCGATCGCGCTCATCTCCAGCGAGGAGCGCAGCTTTTACTGGCGCCTTTCCGGACTGCAGAACCTGAGATTTTTCGCGGCGCTTTACGGTCTCAGCGCCGAACAGGCGCGGCAGCGGATCCCCGAGGTGCTGAAGACCGTTGGCATGGCCGAGGCCGCCGGCCGCCGCTTCCAGGAATATTCTACCGGCATGAAGCAGCGGATGGGGCTGGCGCGCGGCCTGCTGGCCGACCCCGATATCTTCTTCATGGACGAGCCTACCAAGGGACTGGATCCGGTCGCCACCCAGCAGCTGCACGAGTTCATCGCCAGCCGCCTGGTGAACGAGGGCAAGACCATCATCCTCGCCACGCACCATCTGGTGGAGGCGGAGCAGGTGTGCGACCGCGTCGCCATCATGTCCGGCGGCCGCCTGCGCGCCTGCGGCCGCGTGCGCGAGCTGGCCGGCGACACTTCGCTGTCGGATTATTTTATCTCCCTGGTGGAGGAAGAACAGGTGCAGAGCTGATGGGACCGATGGCCAAACCGCTGGCATTCCTGAAAAAGGATTTCCTGATGGAGATCAG
>JAJYLK010000122.1 GCA_021787775.1 Actinomycetes bacterium
GTCTGGTAGAACTCGATCTTCTTGCCGGTGAACGGAGTGCGTTCCCAGCTTCTGACCTCGCCGAGCGTGACCACTCCGATCACCTCGTCCTTGGACCAGAGCGGCAGCAGCAGCGCCGACTGCGTATCGGGCGTCAGCGCCCATTCCCACTCTTTCTCGTTGGCTTCCATCGACAGCTGGCCGTGGCGGCGCAGCACGATCGGCTTGCCCGATGTCAGGACTTCGGCGTGATGGCCTGCCTGCTTCAATTGCAGAGTCTGGCCGATGCCGTAGCTCCAGTCCATCTTGCGCGTCGGCGAAGCCGCCTTGACCACCAGGTTGCCGCTGGTGGGGTCGAGCAGCGAGATGCGGCAGTAAGTAACCTTGCGCGAGCTGGAGATCTTCTCGCACAGCGTCTGCAGGATCCGGTCCACGTGCAGCGTCGAAGAGACCGCGGCGCTGGCGTCCAGCAGCAGGCCGACCTCCTCGTCGCGCGATTTGAGCGATGATGAGAGCCGGTCGATGGCGACGGCCAGGTTGCCGATCTCGTCGCGGCGGCTGGTTGCCAGCGGTTGGTCATAGTTGTCTTCGCTCAACAGGTGTGCTGCTTTTGTCAGCCGCTTCACCGGCCTTACCAGGATGCGGCTGAATGAGAAGTAAAGGATTACCAGCAGCGCCAGCAGCGCCAGGTTGGTGATCAACGCGAATCGGATCTGCTGTGAACGGATGAGGCTGTCACGCGCGGCCGTGTTCAGATAGATGCCGATGGAGGCGACGACCTTGCCGCCGGGATCGTGCACCGGCCCGATCATCTCGACGCTGTCCTGGGTATGGCTGTTATTCGGGTTGTCGCTGGCGCCGCTGCCGGCTGCTGCGCCCGCGGCCGCGGTGGTCGCGGTCTCATCCGCGGAGGTATCGGAATAAATGGTGCCGCTGCCGCTTACCAGTGGAGCGGCTTCCTCGGGATCGGCGGTCGCGCCCACAATGCCATGATTGCTGCTGGCGATGTTAATTATGTTGCCGCCGGAAGCACCATAGACCGAGATTTCCTGGATGTCCGGGTTCTTTTGCATGAGCGAGTCAATCTCGCCCTGCATGTGCGCGGCCAGCGTCATCCCATGCATGTTTACCAGGCTGGATTCGAAGAAACTGGCGACCGTTTCCGCGCGGTGCTGATATTCCTGATTGATGGCATTGCTTAAGTAATGGGAAGTGTAGAAAGTGAGAATGGCGGCGATTACGAGAACCGCCGCGCCGATGATTATGGACAGCTTGCCGCGCAAGCCGATTCGGGGTTTAAAGCTCAAGCTCATCCGCCCAAAATGCCCTTGAAAAGCGCCCTATAAGAAAAGAAAAGCCAGGCTCGCCCGCGAGCCCAGGTAGTTAATCGGACTGCGGGCGTTCCGGCTTTAGCGCATTCCGGGCGGGGAGCTATTTGTCGTGGCGGGCGCGATAGTCCTCGATCGCCTTTCTGAGGCCGTCAGAGGCAAGATTCGAGCAGTGCATCTTCTGGGGCGGCAGGCCGCCGAGCGCGTCAGCGACCACCTTCTTTGAGATCTCCTGCGCCTCATCCAGCGTCTTGCCCTTGGCCAGCTCGGTCACCATGCTGCTGGTGGCGATTGCGGCGCCACAGCCCAGCGTCTTGAACTTGACGTCCTCGATGCGGTCCTCATTCCCGTCGACCTTGATGGTGATCCGCATTACATCGCCGCACTGAGGGTTGCCCACCTCGCCGACGCCGTCCGGATCCTCGACTTCCCCCATGTTGCGGGGGTTCTGAAAATGATCCATCACTTTTTCCGTGTACATGTCGCTCCTCCTCAAAATGAAATTTGGTTATCGGTGATCATTGCCGGACCATGCCGCCGATCCGGAAAGCTGCCGCCGGCGTTTTTTGGCTAGCCGGCCGCCTCACATTCACAGCCGTCGGGGTCGCTCCCCGCGGCGCATTTTTTGTCGCCCCGCTTGTAGACGGGCGACATACTCCTGAGCCGCTCGGCCACAGCCGCGATCTGCGACAGCGCGTAATCGATGTCTTCCTGGTTCTCGCCCTTGGCCATGCTGATGCGTACCGAGCCGTGCGCCAGCTCCGCGGGCATGCCCAGCGCCAGCAGGATATGCGACGGCTCCAGACTGCCGGAGACACACGCCGATCCGGTGGAAATATAGACCGGGCGGGCGCCGTCGGCGGTCGGATACGAGAGCGACAGCATGATGGATTCTCCCTCGATCCCCTCGATGGAAAAGTTGACGTTATTGGGCAGCCGCCTGGTACGGTGGCCGTTGATGCGGATATCATCGATATTCTTCTCAACCCAGTCAAAGATGTGGTGGCGCAGCCCGGAGAGGCGGTCGACCTCGGCCTTCAGGTTGGCGCGGGCCAGCTCGGCTGCCTTGCCCATGCCGATGATGCCAGGGACGTTGTGAGTGCCGGCGCGGCGCTTCTTTTCCTGGCTGCCCCCGTGCAGCAGCGGCGTGATGCGCACGCCCCGGCGGATATAGAGGGCGCCCACGCCTTTGGGGCCGTAAAACTTGTGTGCCGAGAGCGTCATCAGGCCGGCGCCGAGCTCCTGCACGCTGATCGGTATATGGCCCGCGGTCTGGGCGGCGTTGACGTGGAAGGCTACCCCCTTTTCATCCGCGACACGGCCGATTTCGGCAATCGGCTGGATGGTGCCGATCTCGTGATTTGCATGCACCATCGTCACCAGCACCGTGTCATCGCGGATCGCTGCCGCCACCGCGTCCGGGTCGACGAAGCCGTCGCTGTCCACCGGCAGATATGTGACCTCCCAGCCCTTTTTCTCCAGGTGGCGCAGCGGCATCAGGATTGAGTGATGCTCGGCCTGGTTGCTGATGATGTGCCTGCCGCGTTCCTCCAGCGCCTCAGCCACGCCCTTGATCGCCCAGTTATTGGATTCCGTCGCGCCGCTGGTGAAGAAGATATCCTTGGGGTCGGCGCCGATCAGGTCGGCGACGTGCTGGCGCGCGGCTTCGATCGCCTGCTTGGCCTGCGAGCCGAAGGTGTAGAGCGTGGCCGGGCTGCCGAAGTTCTCGTCCAGCCAGGGGCGCATCGCTTCCAGCACATCCGGGTCTGTTCTCGTGGTTGCCGCATTGTCCAGGAATATGGCGCTATCCATCAGGTTTCCTCTCCTTTGCTTAATATGTGTCTCCCCGGCCCGTTGCCCGGTAAAACCGGAACACCGCCTGATCAGCGGCGGGCGGGATTCTCGCTCGCTAGAATGCTCCCTTGCGGATCATGAATTTCATCTGCTGGCCGAATTCTTCCCTGCCCAGAAAATGGTTGCCGGTTCCCATGCACCACGCGGGGATGTCGGCTTTGGAACCCTCGTCGTCGGCCCAGACTTCCAGCACCTGGTCCGTTCTCAACCCGCGCATTTCCTGAGCGATCCTGACAATCGGCAGCGGACAGGCGTCGCCGATGCAGTCCAGCTTTCTGGCGGGTTCGCCGTCCAGGCGGTTGCCCGCCGAGGCGTGTTTATCGCCCGGGCGCCCATCGTGCTGGACACCGCCGGCCAGAATGTCGGCGAGGCTTGTCTGGCCGAGCACTTCCTCGTTTGCGCTTTGCAACCGCGACCAGACGCCGGCGAGGTTGCAGCCATTCTCGTGACCGCAGTCTCCGGCCTGGCTGGCGCCGGCACAACTGGCTGGCGCAACCGGCCCCTGAAGCACGGTGATCACGTCCAGAACGCTGATCCGGCCGGATTTGCGGCTGAGCCGGTAGCCGCCCGCCGGACCGCGCGTGCTTTCCAGCAGTCCGCCGGCGACCAGCGCTCTCAGAACCTGTGTCAGGAAGGCCAGCGGGATCCTTTGCCGTTGTGCGATGCCTGAACGGCCAACCGGGCCATCATCCTCGTGGGTGGCGATGTCAATCAGCGCGCGCAGGCCGTATTCACTCTTTGATGAGATCAGCATATGCGTCAGTTTAATAATGTAGACCCCTGCAGTCAACAATACATGAGGATTAAATACCCGTGCCGGCAGCTGGTAAAACCCGCCCGTCCATGGGGACAGGAAGTTATAAGCGTGGCTTATGGCCGGATAATTACTCGCATTAGCAGGACGAACGCAGACGGGTTCGCGGGCTCGTGAGCCGGGCAGATGAAAGAGATTGATTAACGGGGGTCAGGCAGATGCCCGCGCCGGCGAAAAGACGCGGTCGTAATTTGCCAGCACCTGAGCGGCAAGCTCGGTCGGTGCGACGCCGCGTTCGCGGGCCAGGCAGGCCGTTACCAGGCCGACGTTGGCCGGCCGGTTCGGCTGTCCCCGATAAGGGACCGGGGTCAGGAAGGGTGAGTCGGTTTCCGTGAGCAGCAGCTCCGGCGGGATGTCCGCCGCCGCCTCGCGCAGGTTCACGGCGTTCTTGAACGTGACGTTTCCGGCCAGTGACATGTAGTAACCGCGCCGGGCACACTCGGCGACCTCGTCGCTGAGCGAGAAGCAGTGCAGCACCACCGTGATGCCGCCGGCGTTCTCCGCC
>JAJYLK010000123.1 GCA_021787775.1 Actinomycetes bacterium
TGCATAACGGGGGGTATTTGAATGCATAAGTCGCCGTCTGGCAGCGGAAGTTTCCGGGTGTTAATAATCGCCTAATGGCAGATGGGCCGGGAAGATCTATAGAGATTGCTCAGCATGAACAAGGTAAACCGGGGTCAGCTCCAACCCCAAACATCCTTAACCCGTTTTAGCTCAGGCCCTAAAAGGGATATCAGTTCCTTGGCATCTAACCGAACCTGATCCCAGACCGGGTTGTTCATCGCCCGCAGATGTTCTTCCTTTGCGCTGCCCCTTGGTACATTCACAACACTATCGGGCACGGCGGCAACATCCGCGAGTAACCGCTCGATGCCTGCCCGCTGCTCTTCAGAGATTTGTTCACCAGCGAGATTTAAAACCGCGCTGGCGTCCCTGGTAGCGTCATCTCTGAGTTCCCAGGCCACATTGAAATTATCCATGACTTCGCACTGCTTCTCGGCTTCTTCGGCGAGAACTTTCAAGTCATCGTAAAAATAATAGAGTGCATTTGCGTATGCCTCTCCTTCCTCGAAATCATTCTGCTCTGTCTCATTCATTTTAAGCTCCATTCTTTACACGGTTTTCGGTAACGGCAGGTCGGCCATGCAGTGATAGAGGTTCCGGATGTAGTTCCTGGCCGTGCGGAATCCATAGGCTTGTGGCTACCTTGGCCTTGCTGACGAGACCTTCCAAGGTGCAGTTAACTTGTCAAAATCCGGCTGCTGCCTTAAGCTTCGGCGCCACGCCTTTTTTGACCTCTTCAATGCTCGTTGCTACCGAACCGCGGATGCGCTCCGCTTCGGCGGCCGGCAGCGCCGGGGACTCGTCCTCGCTCAGACGCCGCGGCACAGGACCGGACTCGAACCGGGCGCACAGCCGGCGCCACTCCTCGGGCAGCTCCTCGGGCGGCTCCTGCCCGCTCATCACCCCCAGCAGCACCGTCCAGACGCGCGGCACGGCGGTGTACGCCTGGTAGCCGCCGCCACCTAGCGCCAGCCAGCGGCCGCCGGTCAGCTCATGCGCCAACCGGTGCTGGCGTTCGAACAGCTCCCTGAAGCCGGAGACAGTGAGCGCCAGGTGTGAGAGCGGATCGGACCAGTGGGCGTCGCAGCCGTCCTGGGTGACAATGATGTCAGGTTTGAAAGCGCGGGCCAGCGGCGGCACCAGCGCTTCGAAAGCTTCGAGGAATTCGCTGTTACCGGCCCCCGGCGGCAACGGCAGGTTGACCGCGTAGCCGAGGCCGGCGCCGCTGCCGGTCTCGTTGGTGAAGCCGGTCCCGGGGAAGAGGTACATCCCCGATTCATGAAAGGACACGGTCAGTACATCCGGGTCTGCCTCGAAAGCGTACTGGACGCCGTCGCCGTGGTGCGCGTCGATGTCGATGTAGAGAACGCGGGCGCCGTACCGCTGCTTCAGCCAGGCGATGGCGATAGCCGCGTCGTTGTAGACGCAGAACCCCGAGGCCCGGGCGCGCAGGGCGTGGTGCAGCCCGCCGGCCATGTTGAAGGCATGTTCCGCGGCGCCCTCCATGACCAGCGAAGCAGCGGTGACGCTGGCGCCGGCGATGAGGGCGGAGGCTTCGTGCATCCGGGGAAAGATCGGGTTGTCGCCGGTGCCCAGGCCCCAGCCGGAACCGGCGGCGGCCGGCGCGGCCGGCTCACTCAGCTGTTTCACCTTGGCGATATACTCGCGGCTGTGGATGAGTTCGAGCTCCGCCTCCGTGGCGGCGCGCGGCTCCACGACCTCCACGCCGGTCTTGAGCAGGCCGCAACCACGCATCAGCTCATATGTCAGCATCAGCCGCGCCGGCTTCATCGGATGCGTGGGGCTGAGCTCGTAGCCCTGATAGCTGTCGCTGTAAATGAGGGCGCAGGCTTTTGACATCATGCGGGGATGATATCACGCCGCCGGCCGCGGCAAACTTGCGCGGCGGCGATAACCGGGCGGGAAAAGACGGCATGACTCTGCACCGGGCCATGCCGACCGTAAAAAGCGCGGGACGCCCCCGAAGGGGCGTCCCGGCAAAGGGCACCTGCTGGAGCAAACAGTTGCCTCGGATTGTCTTTCTGTCAGGCTAGCTGGTCGGGCGCTTGCCGAGCTTCACCTGGATGTCCTGGGTGCCGCCACCGCGCCTGACGGTCACCTTGATCTGGTCGCCCGGCTTCTTCTGCACCAGGTAACCGGTCACATCTTCCATCGTGTTCATGTCATGGCCATCGATGGAGATGATGATGTCATTCTTCTTGATGCCTGCCTGGTCCGCCGGGCTGCCTGTCTGCACGTCGGTGATGAGCGCGCCCTTGTCGACCGGCAGGTTGTCCTGCTGGGCAACGCCCTTGTCTACTGTCTGACCGACTACACCCATGAAAGCGTAATCCACCGAACCGGTCGTGATGATCTGATCCTTGACCTTCTTGGCGGTGTTGATCGGCACCGCGAAGCCCACACCCTCCGACCCGCCGCTGGTGGTGGCGATCTGCTCGTTCAGTCCGATGACCTCACCGCGCTCGTTGAACAGGGGGCCGCCGCTGTTGCCGCTGTTGATGGCGGCATCCGTCTGGATGGCGTTGTTGATGGTGAAGCCGGCCTGCGGCGATTCGACCGTGCGGTTGACGGCACTGACGACGCCTGACGTAAGCGAGCTTGCGTAGACGCCGAACGGACTGCCGATAGCTACCACAGGCTCACCGACCTGCACCTGATCCGAATTGCCAAGCACCGCGGGCACCAGGTTCAATCCCGCAGGATCGACCTTCAGGAGGGCGATGTCGCTGCTGGTGAGGTCGTAACCGACGATCTGCGCCTTGACTTTCTTGCCGTTGCGGAAGTTCACCTCGACATCGGAGGCCTTGGTGGAAGGGCCGCCTGACTGCACGCTGGTGGTATCGGTGATGACGTGCGCGTTGGTGAGGATATAACCGTCCGATGAGACCACAAAACCGGAGCCGATCCCCTGCTGGGCGTCCTGCGCGCTGTGGAAGAAGTCGCCGCTCGGCGCCGGGAATGTCGAGACGATCTGGACTGCCGAGTCGGCGTACTTCTGATAGATCTGCTCGGCGTTCATGGTGCCGCCAGGGCCAGGCGACGCCGTAAACTGCTGCGTGGACGTTCCCGTTTCATTGCCAGACGCTGTCTGTGCCAGCTGTGCCTGCTGGTCCTGACCCAGGCCTCCCCAGTGCAGCGCGAACGCCAGCAGCAGGAGCACGGCCGCCCCGGCAAAACCGGCAGCGGCGCTGTTGATCACGTCCAATAAACCTTTTCTCATTTTCACCCTTCCTATCAAGAATATCGGGAGGCGACAACCCCCCGATATCAAGATTGCGGTTCTCCCGCCGACGCATTGGGCTTTTCAGTCCCAATCCTACAAAAATTATACCTTAGCGATAAGAAACTCCAACTGAAATACGGTTAAGAGAGATTAAGAAGTGTTAATGCGCGATCCGGCGCGGCGCGGCGCTGCCTTTGCCGTTGGCCGGCAAGGTCACCGTGAAGGAGGAGCCTCGACCCGCCGATTCGACGCTGATCGAACCGTTCATCAGGCGGACGATTTCGTGCGCGATCGAGAGTCCGAGGCCCGTGCCCCGGATGCGGCCGGCGCCATGCCCGCGGTAGAAGCGCTCGAAGATACGGCCGATCTCTTCATGGGGGATCCCCGGACCTTCGTCCGCGACTGTGAAGCTGACCGATATGCCATTGCCGTTTCCGCCGGACACCCGCACCCTGGTGTTGGCCGGGGAATACTTGAGTGCGTTATCGATCAGAATCCTTACCAGCTGCGTCGTCCGGTCGCGGTCGCAGCAGGCGGTCAGTCCGGCGGGCAAGCCCTCAAGGTCCACGCGGGTATCGCCGCTGATCTGCTGCGCCGAGAACTCGCGGGCGACGGAGCTGATCACCTCATTCAGCTCCACACTGCCGGCCTGAACACTCATCGCGCCCGAATCCATGCGCGAGAGGTCGAGCAGATCCCTGGCAAGATTTGCCAACCGGTCAACCTGTTCGCGCATCGTGGCGACAAATTCCCGCTTGGTGTTCTCATCGACCTCCTCATCCTGAAGGATCTCGAGAAAGCCGCCCAGCGAGAAGATCGGCGTCTTCAGCTCGTGGGAGGCGTTGGCGATGAAGTCGCGCCGCGACTGCTCCAGCTTCACCTCCTGGCTCACATCCCGGAGCACCAGCAGCGACGCCAGTTCGGCCTGGTCGGAGAGATAGGAGCTGTGGACCGCGAGCGCCTGGCCGGAGCCTAGCAGGAAGGTATCCTCGCGCTGGGGACTGTTGACGCTCATGGAATCCCACAGGTCAAAAATCTCCTCCGGCACGCACCCCTGCAGCGCCACCGGCGGCTCGATCGTCTTGCCCAGCAGACTTTCCGCCGCCGGATTGGCGACGATGATGTTGCCGCTGGTGTCGATGCCGATCACGCCTTCGCTGAGGTCGTCAAGCAGCAGCTTCGCGC
>JAJYLK010000124.1 GCA_021787775.1 Actinomycetes bacterium
TACTTGCCATCGTCCCGGAGCTGATGCTGGTCGCGACCGCGATCGTGCTGCTCCTGATCGACCCGATGCTGCCGCACCACGGCCGCCGCGGCCTCAGCTGGCTGGGCATCCTCGCCTGCGGCACGGCGGCGATTTCGGCATGGCTGGCGCGCAACGAGCAATTCAGCACCTTTTCCCACGGAATCGCCATGGACCGCTTCACCGTTTATTTCAAGATCCTGCTGCTGCTGGTGGCGGCGCTGGCGATGCTGCTCTCCGAACAGCACCTGCACCTGAAAAAGCGGCTGCTGGGCGACTATTACGCCCTTATCCTGCTGGCGACGGTAGGGATGATGGTGATGGCCTCGGCAATCGACCTGACCGTGTTCTTCGTCGGCCTGGAGCTGATGTCGCTGGCAAGCTATCTGCTGGCGGGTTTCCTGCGCTACAACTCGCGCTCGATCGAGGCGGGGCTGAAGTATTTCCTCACCGGCTCGTTCGCCTCTGCCATCCTGCTGTTCGGGATGGCGCTGCTTTACGGCGTCGGCGGCAGCACCAACTACCAGGAGATCGGCCAGGCGCTGCGCAGCGGCCACGTTGATTCCGGCGTGATCGTCATCGCCATCGTGCTGCTTCTGGGCGGCTTTGCATTCAAGGTGGCGGCGGCGCCGTTCCATAGCTGGGCGCCGGATGTCTACCAGGGAGCGCCAACGCCGACGGCGGCATTCCTTTCAGTCGGTCCCAAAATCGCCGCTTTCGCAGTGATCATCAAATTCTTCACGATTATCCTGGGCAGCGAGCACAGCCGCTGGGTCCCGCTGCTGATCGTGATGGCGATCGCCACGATGCTGATCGGCGCCACCATGGCGCTGCTACAGCGGGACCTCAAGCGGCTGCTCGGGTTCTCCAGCGTCGCCCACGTCGGCTACCTGCTGCTGGCGGTGGTGGCGATGGGCCAGAGCAGCTACACGCTGAGCTCCTCGGCGATTCTGTTCTACCTGGCCGCCTACGCCGCCATGAACATGGGCGCCTTCGGCGTGCTCACCTTCATGGCGAACGCCGGCAGGTTCGGCGACAGTCTCGATGAGATGGCGGGGCTGGGCCGCCGCTATCCCGGCATTGCCGGCGTGATGGCGGTGCTGATGTTCTCGCTGGCGGGGATACCGCCGACCGCCGGCTTTCTGGCAAAATTCTACCTGTTTGCCAGTGTGGTCGATGCCGGCTACGCCTGGCTGGCGGTGATCGGCGTGCTCTTCAGCGTCGTCTCGGCGTTTTATTACCTGCGAGTGATCGTCTATATGTACATGCGCGAACCCGAAGCGGGCGCGCTGGAGGGCGTCCCCAGCCACGGGCGCTCGTTCGACCTCAGCCTCGCCCTGGGGCTGGCAACAGCCGCCGTGCTGGCGCTGGGCGTGCTGCCCGGTCCGGTCCTGAACGCGGCCCAGGACGCGGTGGGAAAGATCCTGGGGAACTGACCCGGCCCGCGACCAGGCGCGGACAATGCCTGCAAACAGGCTCAATTCAGTCCTGAAACTCCTCAGTATTTGCCTTTCATTCTGCTTCCCTGATAGACTCGGGCTGTCCTCCCTGGGTTTATAATTCTGAAATCGTGGCAATATAAAAGTATCCAACTTCCCCGAAAGGGAACCGATGGATCTCCACGTATGCAAAAGTTGCGGGGCTGTTGCCAATGTTGAGGTGCGCAGCCGCTGCCTGGCCACCCGGAACGGGAAACATGCATGGCTGTCAGGCTGTCTGGCGGAAGACTACATGCAGCGCCTGTGGCGGCTTAAATCCCGGGCGACTGGCGCCGGGGCCGCAACCCGCCTGACCAGCACCCGCTCCTAGTCCGGCAAAACCCACGGCCGGCGCGTAGCTGCCAGCCAGGACTCTCCGGGCGCCGCCATTTGAGAGCTGCATCGGTCTGTCCTCAATTTTTCTTTCCGGACCGGGAACGGCAAACAACTTCCTCCTCTCATATTTCCGGCTCCTTTTCCAGCTATCCTGTCGCGGCGGCTTTATCCGTCCGCCTGGTGTGATAGGCTCATCCCGAATTATTCAAAGCCATCTACTGGAGGCGGAAATGGGAGCGATCATACTGGCTGGCGCCGCCGGCTTCCTCCTGGGCGCCGTAATTATTTACTTCTTCCGGATCGGGCAGGGGAAGAATGCACGCGAGATCGCCGGCGAGCTGCTGCGCGAGAGCGAAACGCGGCGGCAGTCCGATATCGACGCCGTGATCGGGCACGTCAAGGCCAGTTTCGGCGACATGTCGCTGGAGGCGTTGACGAAATCATCCAGTCAGCTGATCGAACTGGCGAAGGCGGAGCTGGGCGCCGCCGGCAGGATGAGCGCCAGCGAGCTCGGCGCCAAGAAGGGCCTGATCGACCAGCAGCTGAAGAACATGGCCACCCAGCTGGAGGGCGTCTCCAGCATGGTAAAGGAGCTGGAGAAGGACCGCGAGCAGAAGTTCGGCGAGCTTGCCAGCCACCTGCGCGTCACCGGCGAGCAGACGCAGGCGCTGGCCAGGTCCACCAACTCGCTGCGGGAAGCGCTGGCCAGCACCAGGGCGCGGGGGCAATGGGGCGAGCGCATGGCCGAAGACGTCCTCAGGATGGCCGGCTTCATCGAGAACGTCAACTACCTGAAACAGAAATCATCCGCGGATGGCGACCGTCCCGACTTCACCTTCCTGCTGCCCAAGGAACTCAAGCTCAACATGGACGCCAAGTTCCCGCTGGACAACTACATGCGCTACCTGGAGACGGAACCGGGCGTCGAGCAGGAACAGTACCGCAAGGCATTCCTGCGCGACGTCAAGGCGCGCGTGAAAGAGGTTACAACCAGGCACTATATCAATAATGCCGACAATACGGTCGATTACGTGCTGCTGTTCATCCCTAACGAGCAGATCTACTCCTTCATCCATGAACAGGACAGCTCTATCCTGGACGAGGGCCTCAGGCGGCACGTGGTCTTCTGCTCCCCCATCACCCTGTTTGCCGTGCTCGCGGTTATCCGGCAGGCGGTGGATAATTTCTCGCTGGAGCAGACTTCCAACGAGATCCTGGAGCTGCTCAACATGTTCCGCAAGCAATGGGGCGAGTTCGTCAAGCGGCTGGAGATGCTGGGCAAGAAGCTCGAAGCTGCCCAGAAGGATTACGAGATGCTGACCACGACCCGCCAGCGGCAGCTGGAGCGGCCGCTGGATAAGATCGAAGACCTGAGGCTGCAACGGGGCCTGGCGCTGGCCGAACCGGTAAACGCCGAGAACGCGGCTCTTGAGTCCCGCGTTGATGCGGAGCAGATGGACGAGCCGCAGCAGCCCGACGAGGCGGCGCTGACCGCACCGGAGCCGCTGGCGCCATGATCGCCACGCCATTCCCACGCAATCGGAAGCGACTCGTTTCGCGGACTCGGATAGTAGTATGTGTTGCCATATGGATCCTGGGCGGAGGACGAAGCACTCGTGGCCCTGGGCCTGATCGAGATGCTGAAGAACGCCGGACACACGGTAGTCGGGCATGCCCGCAACGGCATCGAAGCAGTGAAGCTTGTCGATACCGTTGATCCAGAGCTTGTCTTTGTTGCTATCAGGATGCCGGATCTCGACGGCCTGAAAGCTGCCCGCCGGATACTGAGGCCGATGCCTTCCGGCTGCTGCAAAAACAGAGTTCGAAGCGCAACATGAAACTCGCCGAGCTCAGCCGGGTAATCATCGAAGCCAGCGACCTGCTCTGAAGCTGCCCGTCGCAAAGTGAAGGTTTTAAGTCCGGTTTCTCGGGGGATGCTTCGTTAGAGCGCTGCGACGCCCAGGCTGCGGGCGGCAGGCGGACAGTAAAGACCAGCATGGACTGAAAGGAGCACCGCGATGGCAGAACAGACGGCGACCGTCGAGGAATGTGTCAATACCGAGATCAAGGGCGAAACCTGGGAGGTCATCCAGTATCTGGCGATGGCGCTCAAGGCCGACAATGAGGGTCGCACCGAGGTCGCGCAAACCCTCAGGAGCATCGCCATGGACGAAGCGGCTCACGGCTCGCGCTTCAAGTACCTTGCAGGCAAGATCGGCGACCTGAAGGACGAGATCGGCAAGATGCTCGCCGGCGAGGAGCAGGCCTATGAAGGCAAGCACGAAGGCATGAAAACCGCCGACACCGACGGCCAGAAGGAGATGGCTTCGTGGTTCGACACCGCCGCCCATGACGAGGCCCGGCATGCCGCCATGCTGCGCAACCTGCTGGAGCGCTATTTCTAGCACGGCGCCGAGCACCGGAAAATCTTGTGAAGACGCTGCCTGCCAGCGTCTTTTCTTTTCCGGGACCCAGCCTTCATCCCGCATCGCGACAGGAAGAGCGCCGGAAACCTCGCAACGGGCGATTCACCGGTCAATTCCCCGCATCGGGACAGAGAGCGGCGAAATCCTGGCTACAGGCGTTATTCACCGGTCAACGGGTATATAGACCAGTA
>JAJYLK010000125.1 GCA_021787775.1 Actinomycetes bacterium
TCGGTGGCGAAAGCGCCTAGAGTCAGCCCGCCTACCAGCAGCAGCAGGACCGCGTGCTTGACCGGATTTTTTTTCGGTGAGGACATGGCCGCTTTTCAAGAAAGAAGCGTAAAGGAAAGCTGCCAGTGATCTGGGAGCCCCCCACCTGAACTGCTTCAAATTATAAGCCATTGCCCGCGAAAGGTAAAAAAACCGCGGGCCGGAAAAGAAGCTAGCGCCAGCGGCGCGACAGCCCCGCCAGTCCCTCGCGCCAGAACAGCCGCCAGAACTCCTGCCGCCGCCAGCGGTCGTATTCGGCGCGGCGGCGCGGATCCATCAGCACGTCGCGCGCTTCGTTGAGCTCCTGCATTTTCATGGTAGCCCACTGGCGCCGTTCCACGGAGAAGCCGTCGGGATGATATTTGCGCGCCAGCGTCTTGTAGGCACGATCGATCACCTCCACAGAGGCGTCCTGGTGGACTTCCAGAATCTTGAAGTAATCTTTCAAACGCCCATCCGGTCGGGGGAACAGCTGGCAAGATAGTATATTGTCGAATTTCGAATGTCGAACGGGAAGGCCCGGGCGGTCCTGGCAGCAAAGATGGCGGCTGAGCGACCTTGCCGGCCACGTCAACCGCCATCGATGTGAAGCGTTTCCGAATCCCTAAACGGGAACCCTCTCACGCGCTCCTGAGTATTGCCATTCCTTGGAAGACCCGTTGTGGACAGCGCTCTCGCTGGCCAGATCTGCAAATGTGGTGGACTCCAGGCGCTCGATGAGCGATTCCTGGATACGGCCCCAGACCGGATGGACCGGGCAAAGATCGTCGCGGCTGCACTCGCCGTGGTCGCGGAGGCAGCGGTTCAGCATGATCGGCTCCTCGATTGCCTCGATCACCTCGCGAAGGTTGATCTTGTCGGGCTTGCGCGCCAGCAGCACGCCGCCCTGATTGCCGCGCAGCGTCCTGACCAGCCCCGCGCGCGCCAGGGTGCGCATGATCGTGGGCAGGTATTTCTCCGGGATGTCCTGACTGGCGGCTATCTCCCTGGTTTGGACGACGTTCCCAGACTCCTGTCCGGAAAGGTGCAGTAGCGCCCTGATTGCATAATCTGCCTGTCGTGTGAGTTGCATGTGTCACCTCCTTGTATTCGAACGACTAATTTCCAAAAAGCTCCCCCGGGGAAAAACCCCGCAACTTAACAGTCCTACCTCTGCCCCCTGCCTGCCCGAGAAGCATATCGCGGTCGGGGACGAGCCTGCCATAGGGGAAAACCCCCATTTTTCATATCGTGATGACTAATTTGAGTAGAAAGATTGGGTTAGAAGGCATGCTTCGGGTATTCGTGGCGGGCGGGCGGCGGGCGGCCCGCAAGCATTTGCTACGAAATCTCAGGTGGCGGTCGTGCCGCGGCGGCGGTAGTGCTTTCCCCTAGCCCGGCGTCCGGCGGGCGCCAAAGGTCCGGCGGACAGGGAGTTTTCATCGGCTTCGCCAGCAGGGGCCTGGGCGCCTTCAGCAACTGCGGGCCGGGCTCTCTCGATGGCTGCGGCCGGCCGCCAGCCGGCCAGGATGCCTGCGAAGAAAAAATAGGGCAGCGTCAGGGCGAACATGTTCCAGTCCCAGTCGAAAGAGGCATGGATCAGGTAGATGATCAGAAAAGCCGTCAGTGCAGCGGCCAGGGCTCTCTGCCAGCGGTCGCGCGTCCTGACGAGGTTGCGCAGGCCTAATCCGAGCGTCAGCCAGATGAAAGCGCCCATGAGGACGAATCCCACTGCTCCCAGCTCGCTCAGAAGGCTGAAAGGCATGCTGTGAGCCTGTTTCACAAAGGGCATGCCATCCTTACGGCTCATCATATGTGTCAACGGGAAGCTCTGGGCACCGGACCCGGTCAGCGGATTCTGCTTCCAGTTGGAGATCGCTTCGCCCCAGAGGTTCCAGCGAACGAGCGAATTGACCTGAAGCAGCCGTCCGGCGCCGGCATCGGTGCCGCGTACAGTCGTGAAGTCTTCCCACGTCTGATTGATCCATCCACCAAAAGATGGTTTTGATGAAATAAATAGGCCGGCCGGGATGACCGCGGCCAGCACCACCGCGACAAGGACCAAAGCGCCGAAGGATCGCCTCGCGGATGGGGGCAGGCTGAACCTCTTGCCGGCAGCCAGCGCGGCGGCGAACAGCAGGGTGACGGCAATGACGGCGATGACGATGTAAAGTCGCAGCGGCGCCGCGGCATCGAGCCGCAGAGGCAGCGGCGATTTATCATGCATCAGCGCATCCTGGGAGCTGCTCCAGAAACAGATCAGCCCCGCCGGGACGCCGGCGAGCGCAATCACGGCCGCGCTGCGCAGGCGCAATGGCGACAGGATGAAATATGCCACCAGGCCGATGGCGATGGCCAGGGTCGCGCCCCGGGAGATGGTGAAGAACAGGGCTACCAGGATCACCGGTGCGCCGGCGGCTGCCAGCAGCCTGAACACCAGGTGTGTACCTTTCCTCGCCGCAAAAAAAACAGCAGGCATAAATGCGAGCGCCGCCAGGAGCCCCTGGGCGTTGGCGTATCCGATCGGGATCGAGATCCGCGCCAGATCATCCAGGTTGTCGACGCTGGCAGGAAACAGTTTTGGGCCCAGGGAATAGAAGATCGCGGCGGCCGCCACAGCCAGGAAGAGTCCGGCGGCGAAGTTGCGGACTCGTGGATGACGCGCAACCGCCAGCCCGATGAGGAAAACAGCCAGATAACCGCCAGTGCGGTTAAACTCGTTCCAGGTCAGCTCGGCCGAGATCGACCAGGTGATCGAGATGCCGGTCCAGAGCCAGAATGCCGCCAGCAGCGCTGCTGCCAAACCGGCCCATTTGGACTGCTTCAGGAAAGCATCGGGTCCGAGCAGCGCGACTGCGGCGAAGATAAGCCAGGAACCGACGACTCCCAGCGTCAGCGGCCCCAGGAAGTAAGCACCGTTAAAAAAAATCCCGAAGCCCTCGATGAGCATCAGCGCCATCGTGGCCAGGATCATGACGGTTGTTTGTCCAAAAAACAGGGACTTGACGCTGTTCCCAGAAAGAAAGTGCAGATGGTAGGTATGCTTCCGCGATTGCATGATCGGACTCAACCCTGGTTCGGCGTTGCCTGGACTGCTGCTCCCTGATCTGTCCTCAAAACGGGCGTTTTGCAAGATTTAGCAATTATATATAAACTCACTGCAAATATTTCGGGTTTATACTCTCCTCATGGACGAAAGGCGGGCCCTGATTGGATACGTCTGATCTAAGGAAGAGTGGGTCTGAGTTGCGGGAATTCCTTGGCGTAATCTGGCGTTATCGCTGGCTGGTCATTATTTCCGTGGTAGTGATCACGGCTGTCGCCGTCGGCTCCACCATCTTTCTCAGCACTCCCAAGTATCAGGCGTCCACTGACCTGCTGCAACGCCGCACCGGCATCAACCAGGCCATCGTCGGCTCCGACATCTTCGGTACTTCGTCGGATACACCCGAGCGCACACTTGATACCGCCATCGAACTGGTCAAGTCTCCCGATGTCATCCAGGCCGTCACCACCGCTGTCGGCAGCGGCCGGATTGGAAACCGCTCCCTGGCGGGGATGGTCGACGTCTCCCTCGTCGGCCAGACCGATGTCTTCCGCATTACCGTTACCGATACGGATCCGCGGCTGGCCGCCGACATTGCCAACGCTTTCGCTACCAGCTATATCAACTGGCGCCAGCAGGCCGACCGCAACGCGATCGAGCAGGCGCGTCAGCCAATCGAAGCGCAACTGAACGCCATTCCCGCCGATCAGCGTGATTCTAACAGCTACAAGAGCCTGAGTGACAAGCTGGAATCGCTCAAGCTGGTGGAAAGCATGCAGACCACGGATGAGGAGATTGTCAAAACGGCAGTCGCCAATTCCTCTCCGGTTTCTCCCCGGCCGGTGCGCACCGGCGCCTTTGCCCTCGCCCTCAGTCTTGTGATCGGCGTCGGCGCTGTTTTCACGGTCGACAGGCTGGACACGCGCGTGCGCAGCGTGGATGAGATCACCAGAAGAATCGACAAGCCGATCCTGGCGTCGGTGCCGAAACTGCCGTCTGGCGAGAGCATGGTTACGCTCGAATACCCTGCCAGTCCTGCCGCGGAAGCTTTCCGTCTGCTCAAGACGAACATGGGCTATGCCAAGCCCGACAAGGAAATCAAATCGATCATGGTGACCAGTGCCGAGCCTTCTGAGGGCAAATCCACGGTAATCGCCAATCTGGCCGTGACTCTCGCCCGCGCTGGCCAGCGGGTGATCGTGCTGGAGGGCGACCTGAGGCGGCCCCGGCTCCCCGAATATCTTCGGCTGGAGAACAGGATGGGGCTGACCAACGCGATCGCCGGCAACGCTTCGCTACGGGAGGCCCTGCAGATGATCGAGGCCAAGGATCTGGTCATCGCGGTGGAGGGCCGGGGAGGCGA